>CAYNMW010000065.1:0-22575 GCA_964398295.1 uncultured Saprospiraceae bacterium
TGTTAATTTAATTGCAATAAATTAAAGTAATATTATAGTCCTAAAATTGGTGAACAATTTCAAATTTTAGATATCTCACTTTAATAATATCTCATATCAAACTAGGAGTTTTAAAAACATGATTGGATTTTTGCAAGAAACATTGTTGCATTATTGACTTCAAATCCAGGGTTTAGTAAAATGTGATCCCCAGCTACATAATTAATAGACAAACCATTATTGACAAAACTAGTGGAGTGTATCCAGTCAATAGCTGAGTAAGTGTGGCTAATTATGTGCGGAAATGTATTGGTGTAATCGGGTTGACATCTTCCCAGAAATTCTTTTCTGGAAATTACTATCGCGACGTCTTTGTCAAATTTTCTAAGTTTTCCAAATGCATCCTTTTGACTTGTAGCACCATTTGACGAAGAAGGATGCTGGAATGACAAAAACATATATCTATTGTCAGGTGTGAAAGTCATACCAGTTGGCTCGGATCCAGCAGGTGACCTGGCAAATATTTTGACTTTAGGATTAGCTTGAGTATGTCCTATTCCAACAAACCAAATGTGATTGTCGCCACCGTCTTGAAGTACCCATAAATTACCATCATTATCGAAGGTTAAATTATCGTTTCCAGAACCCCAAGCTTCCGTTGTTATGAAACCTGTAGATGTTACGAAAGTGTAATTCATATTTCCGACATAGGTCTCAAAGTTACTGACTGTACCACCAGTTAGAGGTGAATCATCTGTGAATCTATAGACCCTACCTTCACCTTTAACGGCAAAATAGATTTTCCCATCTACGGGACTAATTTCTACATCTTCGCCTCCATTAAAATTAGTAGCTCCAACTGCATTGGCTTGATTTATCGTTGTGTTCTGCTCAAATTGACTTGTATTATTCAATTGTACCCATTGACCATTTCCGGATTTTGGTCCAGTATACACAAATAGTTTACCACTACTTAAATCTCCAGCATTGTCAGCAACGAATTTATATAGATGACCACCGTTGATATCTTCAGCTTGGTAGACAGTTCTATAATTAGCGTGTATTGCGACATTTTCGTGACGAAAATTTCCCAGCGCCCACAATTTGTCTGCACCATTCAGACCTCCAGATTGGTCAATTATTTGACGCGTGACAGGGTCTATTTCGATGTTCCAACCATTGTCGTTAAACCCATCGCCATTTGTATCAGAATTTGTCGATTCTTCAGATGAGATTATGGTACCCCACGGAGTGATTGTTCCAGAACAATTTCGTGCAGTACCATTTACTTGAGTAAAATCTACTGCTTCCGAAGAAGAAAAATTCCACCTCTTATTCAGGGCCAAGAAATTGGCTTTAAGGATCGTAACACCTCCTGGTGTTTTTTCGTGATTAATGGAGAGGTGTCCATTTCTGCTACTTCCATTAATTGGAACATATCCTGTAAAGTCAAAATTGTCATCAATAGTCCCTCCAATATCTATCCGATCACCATGTTCTATGATGTACTGAAAGGTATGTGTATTTGGAATATGAAGATCTGAATCTTGAGAACCACCATTCAAGGAAATGAAATCATTGATCAATTGCCCATGTAGAGCTTGAATAGATAGGAGCAGTATCCAAAAGATGTGTTTAATCATTTGTGTTATATAGACTGCTTAAAAATAGAATAAGCTTAGTCTTTTTGCAAGAACTTTAACAAAAGGGTGGGTGATGTGTCAAATCGATACAAGCAGGTTCTATGTATATTGAATGTCACAAACATGGAAATAAAACAAAATTACTGGATAGACAATTAGCTATCCAGCAATTTAACAGAGTTCAATTAGATATGAGAGCGAGTAGTTTGTACTAAGAGTTCTTTAGCTCTCTTTACTTGATACATCTATATTTCGCAAACTTGGATGTCTAGATGTAATATTGATATATCGACTTTCTTTATCGCTAGTTCTTCTAAGCCAATCCATGTTGACGTAGAAGCGAATATGATCGCCGGTAATATTGTAATTGTGTGGTTCTTTTTGAATTGAGGGAATAGCGGTGATTGCCATCTTACGGAAAGTGTTTCCTTCAGAATTGACCTCATTATCTAAAAAATGATAAAATAATGTGCACGTCCGAAAGGACATGGCATGAGTAACTAGTGTTAACTTCATGAGTAAAGTTTTAAGTACGGGTTAAAAAATAAACTCTCTACTATTCAAATACTAATATTGAATAAAACCAATTAAATGACCAGACTGGTCCCTTACGTTAATTTAATTTGATGTTTGTTTATATTTTTATTTTAAGTAGTAGAATAAGTATGCATACTGAAGATACTCAAATATTTTTAATTTAAATATTTTTAACATTTAAATTTCTAATCGGTATAATTTTCAAGATTACTGGTAGATTTTTCGATAATAAAAAAAGCTCTGATCACATTTGCGAACAGAGCTTTTGAATTGGATTAATATTTTATCACATTTTTCTGACGGATCCACCTGACCATTTGTCTTTTTTAATGTCCTTGTCAGAAGGCTCTCCTTTGTAAGATACGTTTCCACCAGAATTTGCAGAGGCTTTAATCGAACTGGTTGCCCACACTTTCGCAGCACCTCCACTATTGGCATGTGCATAAACATGAGTAACTTTTAATTTCTTTCCACCAAAGTATCCTCCAGAATTTGCATCTACTTCTAATTTATTAGCTGTTCCTTCTGCAGTAAAATTACCGCCAGAATTAACATCTACATCAATCTCGTCCACCTCAAGGACTAATTCTAATTTGCCCCCTGAATTCACATCTGCCCTGAAGTCTTCGGTCTTGAGGGATTCTTTGCCATAGACATTTGCTCCAGCACTGACATCAATTGATTCGAGATTCGTATAATATAATGTTACTTCAGCTTTTCTGTTATTCCCCCAATTAAAGCCCATTTGACTTTTCCAATAAATTTTTAGACGATTTCCTGATTCATCAATTCTGAAATGATCTGGGTCGCCTTTAATAATGTCTACTACTGCTTTGTTTTCATTAGATTGGACTAATTCTATTTCTACACTGGTGGAAGCGAACAAGTCATCGAATGCTGATAAATTGTGCGTTTGGTCCTGTGCAAAAGAACACAGAGACATAAAAAGAATAAGAGTTGATATTGTCAATTGTTTCATGGTATGAAGTTTTTACTTAAATTAATTACATCCTAATGACTACTCTATTTATGCAAAGGTTGCAGGTTTAGAAATAAAAATAGCTGGACTTCTATTACTCAAAGAAATTAATCGATGAGTGTTCCATAACGCACGACAGACTTATTTTTATTCGTTGATTCTCAAGGGATGATAAACGGTGTCAGCTTCTGCAAATGCTTTGTCGATATCTAAACTCATTGGTTTTAGTTGTTGATTGACAAACAATTCCATCTGATCTGTAAAATGCGGACTGTTTGGCTCGGCAGATGCACCATAAGCATTTACTGTCTCAATGATCGGCCCTTCTTCTGTAAATTGGACAAGTGAAATATAGGACTCACCCACAATACCACGGTATTGGTTGTTTTCCGTTTCTTTCCAATACATTGCTGCGAGTACATCTGGTCCGCCAGCTAGAGGCAAGTTTACGTCTCCTCGAATATGACGTTGGATGTCACCTAACATTACCTCCAAACTACCATATTTATCCTTCATTGTTGCAGCTCCTTTTTTAATTGCTTGGATACAATCTTCTCTCGAGATTACTTCTCCACGATGCCATCTGTTGGTGTTTTTTAGTGCTTTCTCCAAAGCATTATAGCTCATAAAAAATAGCGCAGCCTGTTTTGAATCAACAGTCGTTTTGCGATCCCAACTTTTAAGTAATTGAGTTGCTTCATAAATCGGAGATGATTGTTCAACATCAAGACTTAGCAATAATTCTAAATTCGTAATATTTGGACTAATGAGTGAATCTGGATATTGAAGATCGTATTTAATCGATTTAAAATCTTCATAAGTAATTTGATTATAGCCATTCATTAATTCGAGAAACTTTTTGCTTCTGTTGTTTCCGGAATCTTCAGAATGAAATCCATATATGTCGTTCATCTCACTTTGAACAGGATCATCTTCTGGAGAGCTGCTATTAAAAGGTGAGTTATTGGTGTTGAAAACAAAGTGACTGTTTGGATTTAAAACCTGGGGTAGTAAGGTGGTAGAAATATAGTTTTCTTCCCAAAGTGTTGCTTTCGTATTTCCTGGCAATACATCATTCCATTGATAGGACTCTTCTCGAATAGGTAATTTGGCATTACTCAAATAGTAAATCGTATCTGATTTGTCTGCATATACAATATTGGTACTTGGAATAAAATGCAAATCAAGCGCCTGTTTAAATGTTGTGAAATTTTTCGCTTTATTCATTGCAAACCATTGTTCACTGACACGTATATCTTTTACAGCACTTGATCTCCATGCAAAGACACCTTGTTCTGTTTTAAATGTTGGGCCATATATACTTTCATAGCAACTTTGTCTGATGGGAATTTTTATGGGTCCGACAAGTTTCATCCATGACCAATATGTTTTTTCGATAAGTTCGATTTCTTCTCCATCAACTATATAATGATCTTCCTTTTTATCACTCATTGTCAATCGATAAATATCAGTCAGGTCAGGGTCGTTTACTGTCATTGCCCAGCCAAGATGTTCATTGACACCATGAAAAATCATTAAGCCTCCAGGGAATGTGCCACCAAGTATATTCATGCCCTCATTACTATGTAAATGCGCTTCGTACCAAGAGTACCATCCTTCCAAAGGTTGATGAGAATTGATTGCCAAAAAACTATGACCTGTGTCAGTTCGTTTGCCACTAATAGCTATGGCATTTGATCCTGCAGGTGGTTTCTCAGGAAGTTTATTTTCCATCATTGTTTGAAACTCACTGTCTGCTCCAGCTATATTTGCAACTCCCATTAAATAGCCAACGAGGATGTCTTCAACCGATAACGGAAAGGCACCATCTAAAAGAATTTCCTCAGGATATTTTGCTGCAAAATTGTTAATCGCTAACACATAAGATTCTAACAAGGACTTATGAGTAGTGCTTATATCTTGTGGATATCGCTTGTCCACTTCTTCACGTAATCCCATAAACTTAACTGCAAAATCAATGATCAAACCATCTTTTCCTTTTAATTCTCCCAGCATTCCTTTTGCTGCAATCATTTGTTCTTGTAGGGTGATAAAGTCATCTTCACATTGGGCCCAAGCCAGACCATAAACCATCGCGACATCTGTTTGTCCTGAAATGTGTGGAACACCCCATTTGTCTCTTGCGATTTTCACATCAGGATGTAATTCAAATGTTGCTTCTTCCGCACATCCAGAAATGATGGAACAAATAATAAAGAAGGAGTATATGAGTGGACATGACTGTATCTTCACAAAGCATAGGATTTCTCGATAATTGACATCGGTTGGGTTATCATCGGACTACCAAACATATTCATCTGTACATTAAACCTGGTAGCACAATAGGAGGAGACAAAATCATCAAGGCCAAAGAATGCGAGGCTTTTGACTTGTAATAATTTTGCAATTTTCTCAGTCATATATCTAGCATGCATTTCATCTTTCAGATACTTCGGTAGGTCATCTTTTAAGTCTATTAATGCTTTTATGAAATTGGGATCTTGGATATCATCTAATTCACTATACAGTACTTCCATTAATTCTGGAGTTTTACTTATTGCTCTTAGTACATCAAGGCACTGTACATTTCCACTCCCTTCCCAAATTGCATTAACCGGTGCTTCTCTATATAATCTTGGAAAAAAACTATCTTCTATATATCCGTTACCGCCCGTACATTCCATCGCTTCTACTATTACAGAACTCGCTCTTTTTGTAATGTAATACTTGCCAACAGGTCTAATAATTCTAAGCAATAATTGAAGCTTTTCTGATGACTTGTTTTCCAAACAATATGCGGTAAAAGCTGTCATTGCAACTGAAGCAGTTACCTCTATACTTAAGTCTGCCAGAACATGCTGCATGAGCTTTTGATCAATCAGTTTCTTGCCAAATACTTCTCTGTATTGGCAATGATGAATTGCTTCATTGAGAGACCTTCGCATAATAGCACTAGATCCGAGCATGCAATCATATCTGGTAAGTGCCACCATTTCTATAATGGTGGATATACCTCGGCCTTCTTCTCCCATCAACCAGGCATGAGCACCTTCGAATTCAATTTCTGAGGATGCATTTGATTTATTTCCAAGTTTTATTTTTAATCGCTGAATTTTAAAATTGTTTTTTGTTCCGTCTTCTTTCCATCTAGGAAATAAAAAGCAAGAGAGACCATTATCAGTTTGTGCCAAGGTCAAAAAAGCATCACACATTGGTGCTGAGCAAAACCACTTATGACCAGTAATTCGATAAATTTGCCCTCTACCTCTTTTATCAATGGGCTTGGCATAAGTTTCATTTGCACGTACATCTGTGCCGCCTTGTTTTTCTGTCATTGCCATGCCAATAGTGAGTCCTTTTTTCTCTTGAAAAGGAATATTCCTAGGGTCATATTGGTCGGAGAGAATACCCTTAATCCATAAATCAGCATCAGCTAAATATTTTTGGATGGCTGGAACTGATGAAAAGGTCATTGTCAATGGGCAACAGGTTCCCGATTCATTTTGCGCATACATATAGTAAGAAGCCATGCGATCTAGCTGCGCTTTTTTACCATTATGGATCCAGGGCTTTGCATGTACTTGAGCTTTGATCCCAATATCCATTAATGCATGGTAGGAAGGATGGAACTCTATGGCATCTATTCGCTTTCCCTTACTGTCATGACTATGAAAGTTTGGTTCATATTTATTTGCCAGATAACCATGCGATATTGTCTCAGGTGAACCTAATATTTGGCCATAAGATTGCAGTCCAACAACAATAGACGAGTTGCCCTTTTTTTCAATTATTTTCTGCAGAGGCAGATCAATTTCAAATAGATTGATATTTTCGAATACTGGTGACTGATTCATGTTGAAATATACGTAAAGTCATTGTATATCTAAAGTAAAGAAATGTCAGTAGAAGATAAGGTTTATGAATATTTGAATGGGTTACAAATTGCCTATATCAAGCATGAGCATCCTCCTGTGTATACTGTAGAAGAGGCAAATCAGCACTGGCATTCTATTACAGGCATGCACTGCAAAAACTTATTTTTACGAGACAAAAAGGGGAGACAACATTTTCTCTTGGTTATCGAATCGTCTAAACAAATAAACATTAAAAAGTTGAATGAACAATTGGGAGAGAGGTTCAGTTTTGCATCACCAGAAAGACTTGAAAAACATCTTGGATTAACACCAGGTTCTGTATCGCCTTTTGGATTAATTAACAATGAAGATAATCTGGTCAAATTGATTTTGGATAGTGATATCGAACATTCAGAAGAAGTCAATTTTCATCCCAATATCAATACGATTACCCTAACCTTGAAAACATCAGATTTTTTGAAGTTTATTCATAACGTTGGAAATGACTGGCAATTTTTAAGCGTATAGTTTTCGATTGATTACCTTAGTTCAAGATGGATATAATTGTATTTAACTTGAGGCCTACAGATGAGTATATTGAATTAAATAAATTGCTTAAAATAATTGGGTTAGCTCAGACAGGCGGGCATGCGAAGATCATTATTGATGAAGGTGTGGTGTTAGTAAATGGCAAGACTGAATTACAGAAAAGAAAAAAATTGAGAGATGGTGATGTTGTTCAATGTGAGAATAGGTCAATTGAAGTAAAGAGCGCAACAACAGAAGAAACAGGAAATAAGAATACCTAAAATTCCATAATTTCAAACAATGACCATAGAAAATATTTTAACACAGCAAGGTCTAGACAATGTACTCAATCGACTTGATGGACTGACAGCTGAAACAAAGCCACAATGGGGTAAAATGTCTGCCTCTCAAATGCTTGCTCATCTTAATGTTGCCTACGAAATGACATTTGAGAATATTCACCCCAAGCCAAATGGCTTTATGAAAATTATTTTGAAAATGCTGGTTAAGAAAAGTGTAGTTGGTCCTAAGCCTTATCCAAAAAACGGCAAGACAGCTCCCCAGTTCGTCATTAAAGACGATCGTGATTTTGAACAGGAGAAATCTAGATTAATTGCTTACATGGAAAAATCGAAAGATCTAGGAGAAGCTCATTTTGAAGGGAAGGAGTCGCATTCCTTTGGGCCATTAACAGCTAAAGAATGGAATGTTATGTTTTCGAAACACATGGATCACCATTTGATGCAGTTTGGGCTTTAATTATAAACTAAGCTAGCACTTAATTGTTCGTAGATTATGAAATCCAAGCGAGATGAAGATATCCTGGCAATCAGACCTGATATTCCTTCTATAGATCTCACTAAAAGTCTGTCAAAATCCGAAGCTTTTCAAAATGAAACACTTCGCCCAATATTGAAATATCAGCATGACTTAATTATTTCCATCTTTGCTGCTAAATCAATTAATCAACAACTATCTAGATTAACGAAGCCAGACCAAAGACATCGAATTACCAAACTATTAGAAAGTAACACTTTGCTTAGAAATCAATTGATTGGACTTGTAATAGGATTGATGACTAACCAAGAATTAGAGACCTATTTTCTAATGGAGTCTGAGATGAAAAGAAGGATCAAAACGATGTTGATTGAGCGACTAATCGCTTAATGTAAAGTAAAGTTTGATTTGTTGCAATGGGTCAAGACCCATTGCCTGATGAAAGAGAGTATTTCAGTTTAAAGAGGAGTCTTTAGGCTGATCAAACGCACTAGGATCAAGACTTTTAATCCAATTTTCTACCAAGGCTACACCTTCATCATGAACTAACCTTCTTCCTAATTCAGGCATCATCGCACCAGGATTTGTGGACTTCATACGATAGATCATAATTGATTCTGATGGGTTGCCAGGAACAACAGAGTAGGTATGACCACCAGTACCTGCCCCAGCTGATACGGTAGGTTTGTAGATGCCAACTTTGTGTCCGATGTCAGAAGTTGCAAGTAATGTCAATCCCGATGTTTGACCCGCTCCTTTTGGATTATGACAATGGCCACAATTCATATCTAGATATGCCATCGTCCTTGCATGAAGTGATTGTGATTCGTTTTCCCAATTGGCCACAGCTGGACGATCATCACCCTCGGGAACACCATTTAGATACCCAACGGATTCCCACTTTTCCAATTGATTTAGACTGCCATCATCATACGCAAATGTTTTGTTTATGTTTCTAGCTTTGGGTCCAATTGGCAACAATTTATTGTCGTATGCGTGGCAACCTTTGCATTGATTTTTATTTGGGATAATATAGTCAACGTAACCTTGCTCACCATCTACATTTATCCAATTTACTTCTTTTATATCTCCAACAACATCATAGATAGCATCGGTTTGTTCTTCATTCCAGGTGTACCCATAAGCGTCCCATTCTTCACCGCGATTAACAAGTAAACGGGTCTCCATCAATTGCTTGCCTTTAGACGGATCGCGCTCATCATTCAAGTAATAAAAATTCTTAATCAGTACAGCACCAATTGGAAAATCCAATACGTGGTCGGTAGCATAGCTTGCACTTGAGCCCTCTGGCATCCAGACAAATCTTTTTTTATAAGAGTAGTCAGAAAATAAAGGTGTGTTTAAATCATAAGGAAGTACACCTGCTACTGGATTCAAATCTGACAACTGACCTTCAAAGAAATGATAACTCGATAATTGATTGTGTGGTTCATCTGGAATGCTAATACCAATATCCTGTTCCGATGTACAATTAACCAACAGAAAAATTGCAAAACATGTAAAGAAGAAAAGCTGCTTCAACATATACAACTTATAAGTTTACTAAAGAGTTTTGATCTTGATCTGGCACTTGATAGTTGCACCTGCCTACCATTATGCAATGCTGAACTTGCACCTGGCCTGCCGGCATGCAGACTTGATACTACTTGAACTTCAACTTGAATCATTCTGCCGCCAACCAAGCATCATGGCTACTCGTGTCAAAGCCAGGCATCTCACATTCATAAGTACCTAAGTCATGACTTTTATTTTTGCGTATTAACGCAGGATCTGCACCTAGGTGAGCATTAAGGTTTACAAACTTGACATCTCCATTATTTTTAAAACAATAGGACATGTCTTCTCCTGGTTTGAAAATTCCATCAATAAGTAGGTCGTAAGCCTCGCCATCCAAGGCTGCATGAAATAATTTGCCAAAATCAGTTGTTGCATCAGCTGGACCTTTGGTACCTTCGATAATATTATCATGAAGGCTGATATTGGTCGCAAATGGATCAAAATTAGGATCCTTAAAAGGCTGCCCTGTGATAAGCCAGCTATTTACTGCAATTCCTAAAGTTTTGTGATTTCTGATCGTATTGTTGTGTGCTTCAATATTGGAGTGAGACATAATGATCATTCCAGATCCAGGTGGTATCGTACTCACTACCATTCCTTTTGGAGCAAAATTCTCCCCGTTGTTGTCTTCCATAATGTTGTCATAAAACTTAATGCGATCACCATTCACTTGAGGTAAATCCGGCATGTCAAATATTAACATCCCTCCGGTATTGTTTTTGGCAACATTGCCATACACTTCACCTTCAATCGTGTTTTCGATCTCAAGTCCAGCGACATTGTGGTGTACGTAGTTATTGCGGACGATAACATTATTTGACTGACCGACATAGATACCTGCATCCATTGCATAAGAAGCCTCGCAATTTTCCATGAGGACATTCGTGCTGCTAACAGGGTATAGTCCATAAGCACCATTCGTCGCTAATTTCCCATTCGTCCACGTCGTCTCCAAATCTTGCATAGTGACATTTGTACATTCTTGTACTTTGATGGCATCTCCTTTTGAGTCAGAAACAGTGAAACCTTTCAGTGTAATTCCTTCTACATTTTTAATCAACAGTCCTTCAGCTCCTTCTATCTGGTTTTTGAATGATAGAATCGTTTTTCCTTTTCCTTGTCCTATAATTGAAATATCAGGTGTATCATTTAAAGATATGCTTCGCTTGAATTCGAAGGTTCCTTCAGGAAGCTGAAAGGTGTCTCCTGCTTTTGCAGTGATTAGAGCTTTCTGGAAATCAGTTTGTAAATTGTCCTTCGTAAACGTAACTCCCTGGATATTAGAACCTGGTGCTTTGCATTGAGAAAAGAGAACAAGTATTCCAAAAAAAAGGGAGAAGATCAAATTAGTTTCTTTCATGTGAACGTTAGATTGACTGTTTACTCAAATATTATGCTTGAAAGTACTATACTTTAGTGACTCAGTCATTGTCTTTATTGTCTTTTTTCTACATAAACCTGAATTAAACTTGCGTATTTATCACATAATTATCTGTTGTTTATTCTTTCTGTCATGTTCGCCTATTATCAATTTTACTGCTGATGATTCACCAAAATGGACGAGCAATGATATTATCTCAAAATCTGCAAATGGACAGATTAAAGTAGTGAGTTATAACATTGAGCATGCGAGGAAGATTGATTTAGCGATCAATGAGTTGCGAGAAATTGAGTCAATCAATGAGCCGGATATTTTATTGGTACAGGAAATGGATACAATTGGCATGCAGGCCATCGCTACAGCACTTCAAATGAACTATGTTTATTATCCGGGCTCTTATCGAGAAGGGAACAAGTTTTTTGGCAATGGCATTCTGACAAAGTGGACAATTTCGAAGTCACATAAAATTATATTGCCTCATGAATCAATGAGTGGGAGACACCGAATTGCAATTGTGTCCATTATTGATTCACCTTACGGAGAATTTACTATAGCTAATGTCCATCTGGAAACCCTAACGATGAAACGTTCCAAACGAAAGGATCAACTCGCTGGAGTATTGAGTTTTATGAATATATATCGTGATTTGCCCAGTATCATTGGCGGAGACTTTAATTCCTTTTTTCCTAAGGATAGAAAAGCATTTACCAATTTAGCGACTGTTGAAGGATTTCAATGGGATACACCTCAGCTTACGCACACCGCACGTGGATTGAAAAATTTAGTCAAGCCCTATTTGGATCAATTTTATTCAAAGAATGTGTCACTGATCAATTCTGGTGTAGAGTATGGAACAAAGGCAAGCGATCATTTCCCTATATGGGCATTTTACAAAATAGAATGATGATATTTGTCACCTATGAAAAGTCAATCATTAACAGATGCGTTTTGTTATCTTCTTAGAGTAAGGTATGGGGAGTGTGATGCACAAGCTATTGTATTTAATGTCAAGTATGCAGAATACATGGATGTTGCTGTGACAGAATTTATGCGCGTCATTTGGAAAGGAGGATTCCATGTACTCATTGAAGAAGGCTATGATACTCATGTAGTCAGTTTACATTTGGATTGGAAGGCTTCTGCCAAATTTGATGATGTTCTTTGTATAGTACCTCGAATTTCTGAAATTAAGAACAGTTCCTTTGTCGTAAATTTTGATTTGTATAATGAAAAGACATCAGAATTGCTTGTGAAAGGATATGCCGTCTACGTGATGATCAGTCTTGACGATCACAAGAAAACGAATATTCCAGATAAGTATAGAAAAATGATGAGTGAACCTATTACTGGTTTGGTGAATCATGCAGGTGAAATAAACTAATGTGGCTGATCGAAAAATCATACATGTTGATATGGATGCGTTTTTTGCAGCAGTCGAACAACGTGATAATCCTGAACTAAGGGGTAAGCCAATTGCAGTTGGAGGAGGTAGCAAGCGGGGAGTGATCACAACTGCAAGCTATGAAGCTAGACCTTTTGGTGTCAGATCAGCGATGCCAGGTTTTAAAGCAAAAGCACTGTGCCCTGATTTGATTTTTGTCAAACCACGCTTTGAAGTATATGGACAAGTCTCCAAGCATCTCAGAGAAATATTTTCTAGGTACACCGATCTAATTGAGCCACTCTCATTTGATGAAGCATTTCTTGATGTGACTGAATGTAAAAAAGATCTCGTGTATGCGACCGATATTGCCAAAGCAATTAAACAAGATATTGTTAGCGAAATTAATTTAACCGCATCAGCCGGAGTCAGTTACTGCAAGTTCATTGCTAAAATCGCTTCAGATATAAATAAGCCAGATGGATTGACAGTAATAAAACCCAAACAAGCAATCTCATTTTTAGAAACACTTCCTGTTGAGAAATTCTTTGGTGTCGGTAAGGTAACGGCAGCAAAAATGAAACGACATAACATCCATACAGGAGAAGATTTGAAAACATGGTCCCAGATCGATTTGATCAATACATTCGGAAAGCCAGGTCGGTTTTATTATGATATAGTAAGAGGTATTGATAATCGTCCTGTAAAAAGTGAGCGCGAACGAAAGTCATTGGGGATCGAACGGACATTTGAAGATCCAATTGATGATTTAATTCAATTACAAGCAAAGCTTGACAATATCATTGATGGCTTTATCAAACGGCTTGAAAAAACCGAAACCTTTGGTCGCACATTAACTTTAAAATTAAAGACAGCTGGTTTTAAAAACATCACGCGAAGTACATCTAAAGACAAAGTGATTAAGGATAAAGAATTGATCTCTCGACTTGCTTACGAATTGTTGCAACAAAATCATGAAGAAGGAATGTCGATTCGGTTAATGGGATTGACAGCATCTAATTTTGTACATGATGCAACTGATAACCAGTTGGAAATGGAATTTGAATAAATGAAAGTAGTCGTCATTGGTGGGGGAGCAGCTGGATTTTTCACAGCAATTCATGCAAAAGAAAATTATCCAAATGCTGAGGTCATCATTTTAGAAAAGACATCAAAGGTATTGGCTAAGGTGAAAATTTCTGGCGGTGGTCGATGTAATGTCACCAACGCTTGTACTTCCATTAAAGAGTTAACTGCTGCTTATCCACGAGGTGGCAAATTTCTTAAACCACTATTTAAAGAATTTGGTACAGGTGAGACAAGGGAATGGTTTGAATCAAGAGGAGTACCTTTAATGGTACAAGAAGATCAATGTATTTTTCCTGTATCTCAGGATTCCCAAAGTATTATTGATTGTCTATTTGATCAAGTGAATACCCTTGGTATTTCTGTACGACTCAAACATGCAGTTAATAAAATAGAAAAAGGAGATGGACAATTTAATTTGACAATAGGAAAAGACGGTCAAAACATGTGTGCTGATAAAATCATAGTAGCTACCGGAGGTTCACCTAAGTTAAGTGGCTTAGATTGGCTAGCGGAATTGGGCCATGATATATCTGCTCCCGTACCGTCTTTATTCACCTTTAATATGCCTATTGAATCGATAACTGAATTAATGGGAATTGTTGTAAATCCTGCTAGAGTCAGTATACAAGGCACTAAATTAATTTCTCAGGGTCCATTGTTGATTACCCATTGGGGAATGAGCGGTCCTGCTATTTTAAAAATGTCAGCATTTGGGGCAAGGGTGATGGAGAAATTGAGTTACAATTGTATCGCACAAGTTAATTGGGTGAATATTAAAAACAATAATGACATAGCAGAGAGGTTAAATGGAATTGTGTATCATCACCCTAAGAAATATTTATCCTCTATTCGTCCCTTTGATTTGCCAAATCGCCTTTGGTTATTCTTAATTGATAGAGCTGGTTTACAACCAGAAAAGCCCTGGTCAGAATTGGGTAAAAAAGGATTAAATGCTTTAATTAGAATATTATCCAATGATGAATATCAGGTTAATGGTAAAACAACGTTTAAAGAAGAATTTGTGACTTGTGGCGGTGTTAGTTTATCAAGTATGAATGCAAAAACCTTGGAAAGTAAAGTAATGCCTGGTATATATTTTACAGGGGAAGTGATGGATGTTGATGGGATTACGGGAGGGTATAATTTTCAGGCTGCGTGGACGACTGGGTTTATTGCTGGGAAGCTTGGACAGGGGTAAAGACATTAAATGATTCTATATTGATGTTCTTTGGTATTTTGAAATAAAATGTTGTTCCATTATCTGGGCTAGACTGAAGCCAAATAGTACCACCATGTTTTTCAACTATAGTTTTGCAAATAGACAATCCTAATCCAGTGCTGTCCAATGAATTTTTAGGATTACGAGAAGTGAATGGTTTGAATATTGATTCATAATAGTCCTTTTTAATTCCAACTCCATTATCAGTAACACTAAATAGATGAAAATGATTTTTCTCTTCATATTGTATGTTTATTTCAGGCGTGCTGTTTGGGGTTATATATTTTAGCGAATTATCAAGTAAATTTAGAAATACCTGTTTTATTTTAATTGGGTCAAGAACAATTTGATTTGGAAGTTTGTCGATATCGATTTTAGCATTTTTTTCAATAATGTCAAATTGTAATTCCGTAAGGATGTTTTCTACCAGTATATTCAAATCAACACAAGATAAATTTAATGCCTTTGAATTGACCTTTGAGGATTTTAATAAATCGCTTACTAATGAGTTCATCTCTGAAGCCCCAGTTTCTATCGTTTTAAAATAGCTTTTTTCTTTTTCGCTGAAGTTGTCATACAAATTCTTTTTGATTAAATTATTATATCCTAGAATCGTTCTTAAAGGAGCTTTTATATCATGAGAAACTATGTGGGCATATTGTTCCAATTGTATATTGGAAGCAATGTATCTTTCTAATTCTTCATTTTTATCATTTATCAATTGATTTTGCTTGAGTAATTTATTCTCGCTTTGTTCTAAAAGTAAATTCTTCTGGATAATTATGTTTCTAGAATATTGATTCATATAGAAAAGAAGTAAAGAAATTCCAGTAACTGTTATTACTTCAACTACAGGTTTAAATGGTTCGATCCTAAAGTTATAAATTGGGAAATAATAAATATAGATAATGGCACAAGTAACAGAAAGAAGAAGATAAAAGAGGTGTGCTTTATTGTTGTCAGAAAAAAATGTTGGTATTAATGCTGTAGCGACGAAAAACATAATCGCAGCATGATAAGTGGCAGTTGATTTTACAGAAGTCGTTACGATAATGAGGTAGCCAATGACGATGATTTGATAACTAACACTAAAATTTCTAGTTTTTCTGAAATAGAATGATGCAAGTAGCACTGCTAGGAAGCCTATATTGGAGTAAACCAAATACATCAATTGAAAGTAGAGCCCATAGAAGATGGTGAGAATTGCTGCTATAAAAGCAATACATAGTAGCCGATTAAGCATGAGAGCTTTTCCATCGTAAGGTATTTGTATCTCTCTTTTCATGTGTAAAGAACCGAAGGCGAATTGTTCGAAATTCACCGTTATTGTATTAACAAGATGAGCCTGAGTAGTATTAGTTATCTAAAGTTAATCAATTTGGACAACTTTTATGAAACGAAGTAGTTTTCTTTTTTTAGATCTTGAATTGCCCTTTAAAACGCTTCGACCGTTCTTTTATTTGTATTCTTTTGACTTTTCATTTTAGTAAGGAGCGACTTAAAAATAACTATTTGTCGGTGCTGAATTCGAAACTGGATTTGGTCCTACGCCTACCGGCATAAGGACTTTTTTGCTAGCGCCAGCTAGAGTTTCTGTTCAAGGAGGCGAACAAATACTAATTACTTCACACAGAGCCATGGGTACAACTGCACCAGGTGGAGCAGGGGGTCTTGATTTATTTGCTTTAGAGAAGTTGGATCATCAGCAATTCCAACCGCCTTAAGTTTAGGCATCCTTAATTAAGCAATCCCCAAGATGTCAGATTAACTATGGAAATGTCCAGCATATGGAATGTTTCTCCAAGCGTGTCTGGTAACTACGAATGTGGTCTATGTGGGGATGATGGAAACGGAAATTGGAATAATAGTGAGTGGGGTTCCACAACAGCTGTGATTTTTAAGGAATAGTAATTTGCTCTATTGTTTTTGCCCTGGTTGGCATTTATTTTCGTTTCCTTCTCTTTTTCGACTTAATAATTTCTCTTTTCTTGGCTCTTTTTTTATCGTGAAGCAGTTTATCTACCAAGTCCCCTCTACCCATGTTCTGTAGTTTGTCTTTGATTTGATGATAATTTTCTCGCTTGTGCCAAAAGAAAAACATGTGTTGTTTTTGTTTGTCTCTTTTTGACTTAGCAGCATAAACTGGTTTTAATGTATAGGGATGAAGTCCAGTATAGTAAATCACAGTGGCTACTGTCATTGGAGTTGGTGTGAAGTCTTGTACCTGTTCTAATCGGAAGCCCATCTCTTTTGTCTCTGCTGCAAGGTTTGCCATTTCTTCATCTGTCGATCCCGGATGACTAGAGATGAAGTAGGGGATGAGTGGTTGCTTGAGTCCATGCTTTTTATTGAGACGCTCAAAGTTTTTCTTAAACGAATGAAAATGTTTGAAGGATGGTTTACGCATCGTTTTCAATGTTTCATCAGAGGTGTGTTCTGGTGCGACTTTTAATCTGCCGCAAACATGTCTACTGACCAACTGATCCATATATTCGTCTAAGCTTCCATCATTCTTTTTATTGTAGTCAGCCACTAACAAGTCATAGCGAATGCCGCTACTCACAAAAGCCTTTTTCACCTTTGGGTTTGCATCAACTTTGCGATACAGATCTGTCATAGGTTTGTGACTCGTATCTAGATTGTGACACACAACCGGATGAATACATGAAGGTGCCACACAGCGATCGCAAATTTCTTGCACCTTGCCTTTCATTTTGTACATGTTGGCAGACGGGCCACCAAGGTCACTGATGTATCCCTTGAAGTCAGGCATGGTAGTTACCTTCTCTACTTCTTTGAGGATAGATTCTTCTGATCGACTTGCAACGAATTTGCCTTGATGCGCAGATATGGTACAAAAACTACATCCACCAAAACAGCCTCGATGCATATTGATGGAAAACTTAATCATTTCGTAGGCTGGGATAGAACCTCTCTTCTCATATTTTGGGTGCGGCAATCTTGTATAGGGAAGATCAAATGATGTATCAATTTCATTTTCTGTCATTGGAGGAAAAGGAGGATTGATCACAAGATTGTGGTCAGCAACTCCCTGTATCAAACGCTTAGCTTGTACCTTATTTGATTCTTGTTCGATGTGCTTAAAGTTAGCAGCAAACGCTTTTTTATTACGCTGACATCTTTCATGAGAGCTTAAGACTAGGTCTTCCCACTGTTCTTGCATTGGTAGTTCTGCTTTACGGGGATATAAATATGCCGTTTGAGGTATATGAGTCAAATCCTTGAGTTCAAATCCTTCCTTTACCGCAGCCAATATTTGCCGTAAAGGCATCTCACCCATACCATAAACCAATAGGTCTGCGCCACACTTGCTAAGAATGTTTGGAAACAGTTCGTCTTTCCAATAATCATAATGTGTCACTCTTCGCAATGACGCTTCAATACCTCCAATCAATACAGGAACATCTGGAAAGAGTTCTTTTAGTATTTGAGTGTAAACAGTTACCGCATAATCTGGTCGAAAATTAGCTTCGCCTTTGGGAGTATATGCATCAGTTGAGCGTTTTCGTTTGCTTGCAGTATAGTGATTCACCATCGAATCCATACACCCGGAGGTGACACCAAAAAAATACTTCGGCTTGCCAAACTTTTTAAAGTCCCTGAGATCATCTCTCCAGTTGGGTTGTGGTATGATACCAACTTTAAATCCTTCACTCTCGATAATCCTTCCAATGACCGCAGTTCCAAAGGCAGGATGATCCACATAGGCATCACCTGATACAATGATCACATCCAATTGTTCCCAACCACGTTGCTCGACTTCTTTCATTGTAATTGGAAGCCAAGCAGACTGATTATGCCTCATAGGACAAAAGTACTGTATTTAATGATTGTTATGAGTATATCATTCGAATGTATCGATAATAGCTGGCTTTACTTAAATCCAGTAACAAGTGTCTTGAACCTAATATTACACCCCTTTTTCATGAAAGTTGTATGCATTTTGTCTGGAAATTAAACTTATAATAATTATCATGGTCAAATTAGAATTAAGACGTGCTGTGAAGAAACTTGATATCTATAAGGTCTATAAGGGGATCTTAGTCATAATGATAACTTGGCTGCTCTTACCACCCTTGGGAGAAGCACAAACTAATGAGGGGACAGATTTTTGGTTCGATTTTATGGAGCATGTTGATGTTACTATGAACGAAAAGGTGGTGTTGATTACGTCAAAGAGTAACACAAGCGGAACAATCGAGATAACTTAAATAGGGCAATGTGTGCAACGGCAATCGTAATTATTGGATAATACTATTGTGAGACCATATTTGCAATGAAACATCATGTTTAACAACTATAAAAAGTGCAACAATGAAAGTCAACACATTAATTTTAGCTAGTTTATTGCTCATTACAATTTTGTCATGTAGTAATACTGAGGAATTAGAAAGCGAACAATCATTGGATGAATTATTAATTCAATCATTAAATGAACATTTGAATCCGCTCAAAAGTGATCCTTTACAATGGGATGATGCAGAGTTGCAATTTGTAAATAGTCTTGGAGAAAAGGCTATTGTTGGTTTGGGAGAGGCAACTCACGGCACGTCAGAGTTTTTCAAAGCCAAACATAGACTATTTAGATATTTAGTAGAAAATCATGACTTTAAAATTTTTGCTATAGAAGCCGACTTTGGAGAATCAATATTAATAAACGAAGCCTTACAAGACGGGGATTGCAGTAAAGTTAGAGAATTGATGGAAGCCCATATGCATTTCTGGACGTGGCGAACGACAGAAGTAGAGGCTTTATTGGATTGGATGTGTGCGTACAATGATTCAAAAGAAGAAAGCGAAAAGTTACAATATTTTGGAGTTGATTGCTCTTTCAATACCTTTCATCCAGATATGGTTTTGGAGTATTTGCGTGAAGCAGAGGTGCCATTCATTGAAGATGCAGAGCAACTATTAGAGACGGCTAAAGCATCAACAGAGGACTCATTTCAAAACTATACAGAGGAATCTTTTAATGCATATTTAAATGAGTTATCAACTTTGCAAGAATCAATTAATGAATACAAAGATTTACTTGTACAAAAAAGTTCGGTAAAAGAATTTGATTTAAATAGTAGATTGATGAGAGTCATCACTCAAGTTTCTGAAGTGAGAAGAACCATTAGTTTAGGTAATTTTACTAATGATCCTAGAGACCCTAGAATGGCAGAGAATGTACTATGGTTACAAGACTTTTTTGAAGGTGAGAAAATTGCACTATGGGCTCACAATGGTCACCTTGATAATAATGTAGATAGTGAAAGTATGGGATACTATTTGTCTCAAGAATTAGGATCAAATTATGGTTCGATCGGCTTTGCTTTTTCCAAAGGTTCTTTCACCGCAATTGGACAAGGAGGCTTGGGTACACGTTTTATTGAATCCGAACCGACTGTAAATAGTTTGAATTACTATTTGACTCAGGCTAATGAATCAAACTTCGCAATAGGACTTAATGATTTGTCAAACAATAACGAATGGAGCGAAACATTCGAAAATAGGGTACAATACTTATTCATCGGATCAGTTTTCAACAGGCCTGCAACTACTTACTATGTGAATTTTGAGCCAATTTATTTTGACGAATTGATTTATTTTGATCGAACAGATGCAGCTGATAATTTTTAGTGGCAACCTATGCGTTTTCATAACTTATTTTCTCACTTAATTTTTTGGGAGCGTTCCAGCCATGTTTGGAATTAAAGTAAAACAGTGAACCAATTTATTTTGATGAATTAATTTATTTTGATCATACAACTGCTTTTGAAAATTCTAAGTCAAAAGGAAACACTAGTCTTTGTTTATCAAAATTGTGAATGAGCTTTTTTCGTTATATTTAAATAGAAAAGTTACAATATGAACAAAGCAATGATTGCCTTATTCGGATTTCTTCTTATATCGGCTTATTGTTTATGTCAGACAAACAGTAGTTGGAATTATGTAGATCATCTAGATAAAAGCAATCAAATTGATTTTTTACATCCTTACCAAGGCGGTTTGATTTATGTGAAAAGTGGTAAGAGCTGCTATCGGCCGTCAACCATCATGTTTGTTGATGCAATAGGACAACCTAAAGAAATATATTCTTCCTATTTCTTTGTGGGTAATTGCCAATTTCATGACAATACAGATGGCTCTGTTTCCATTTTACTTTCCGACTTAATTGAGTATGACGTAGGACTGGGTGGAATCATTAAAGTTGATTTTGATGGGCAAGATGTTGAAGTAACTGGTGCTCCGGCAGATATAGATAATTTTGTTTATAATTTAAATTCTGTTTTTCATTTTTCAAATGATACACTTTGGACTGTTGGTCAAATTGGTGACCAACTATTTAGTGATACCACTTTGAAAGACGTGACAATCATTGAATATCGAGTTGACCAAAGAGTATATTCATTTTCACCAGTTTTCTTTAATGAGTCCAAACAACTTTTTACTATTGGTAGTTATCCGGAATATGACATTATGGTTTTGGATAATCTGACGGCAAGAACGGTAGATGGTCAGGTGGTATACAATGGAAATTTTAGGAAGGTAAACGATACACACGACGGTGTGGATTTTATTTATCGAATAGGTGTTTACAATGTTGCAACCTCAAATGATGCGATTACAGTCTATTCTTCCTCTTTTAAAGAAAGCTTGTTTACAATTGCTACTCCAGATGTTGGACAACACGATTATAAAACCAAGTTTTATGTAAACAATGATGAACTCTTTATAAGGTTTCCAAGTGAAGCTCCTAATGAAAGCCAAATTTGGAAATTGAATGTTGTTGATCAAGAATGGGAATTAGTGAAAAGTGAAATCTTAGCTGATGAAAATTTATTTTATCAAATAGAAACAGAAACCTCAGAAATTACAATTAGCAATATCAATGAGGATATGCATATCTATATTGAAAAGGTGCCACTTCAAGAATCCATTGATTTCCCTCCAATTCCAGTTCGTCTAACAAAAGCTACATACAAAGTGATTTCTGTAAGCGATGAACGCTATTCAAATGGGTTCAATTACATTTATGCAGTAGCGGCGACTGTCATAAATGAAGGTTCTAGCCCTATTAATATTTTGAATATTGATTCCAATTTAGAATTATATCACTGTGCTGGCTTGTACATGCAGTTTGAAGGTGTGCTTGAATCCAATCAAGAAATAGAATTACTTGATACAGTTAATTATACCTCTACCGAACCATTTGAAAATTTGCAACTATTTATTTCAGGAGCTAATTATAAGCGAGTAGACGATGCTCCAATAACTGCAGATTTTATCACGGCTTCTGAAAATGTACAGATTAACCCATTATCTATTTATCCTAACCCAGCAACAAATTCTATAACGGTGGATATTGATAAAGGCAATGACTTACGTGGTGGACCCATTACGCAACAATTTTAAGCTTTTTTCGTTATAAATAGACAACTAAAGGTAAATCCCTGTAAAGTGGGTTCGATTCCCATCCGCTACACTAAGAATTGAATAAAATGTGGCGGTAGCTGATTGGCTTAGCGGGGGACTGCATAAAAAGAGAGTTTGATTTATTCAAGCTCTCTTTTCTTTTAAAGCATTACTCTTCCTCGAAAATCCCCATATCGACAATATCAGT
>CAYNMW010000066.1:0-22562 GCA_964398295.1 uncultured Saprospiraceae bacterium
CTGTTGCATTATCTAATTCACCTCCGTCACAACTTGCAACTGCTAAGGGATGATCTACTGACAAGCCTGCTATCAATGCGCATAATTCCGCTGCTGTTCCTGTGAAACTGTCACAACTATCATCTTGTCCATTTAATGGATCGCCTCCATTGGCACATTCTGTTGCATTATCTAAACCTCCCACATCACAGTCTAATGTTGCTATTGGATTAGTTGGGTCTAGCTCCAAAATACCACAAATACCAGTTGGATCAGCAAGTGCATCTTCACAATTAACAGGTGGGATATATTCACCTAGATAAAAGGCACTATTAAATACAGCATCATCCCAAGTAGAACCACCGTCACTTGAACTTGCAGTAGCAATTCCTGTCAGACTTCTGCGCCAAGCAAATCCACGACATGTTGGTGTTGGACGATCTGTAGAAGCAACACTTATCCAAACTGTTGTTCCCGCAGAAACTGCAATAGCAGGAAAATTCAGGGTAACTGCAAGTTCTTCAGTCACCGGAAGAGGGCCTCCACCTCCAATAACCTGAATGGTGTTTCCAGTCAAAATATGTGATCCGGCAATATTAATCGGACCCAAAAGAGGAGCTCCTGGTAGTCCTGAATTGTCAGCATGGATTATAAGTTGATAATCCTCAAATACAGTTGGAGTACAACCATCAAAATATGCACCCACTACACAAATTTGGTTGATAATGATATTTGATGGAGGAATAAATGCTACAGCCCTTGTGAAAGTCGGTCCAAATTGACTCGTAGGAAATGTATTTGTAAAGGATGCCCCTCCATTCGGATTTGGATTGTTTTGCGCAACAAGAGTTCCATTTATACTACAAAATGCATCTGAGAAAGTATTCTGAGCATTGAGTCCAAAAGCAAATAGTATAAAAAATAATACAAGGTTATTCTTAAAATTTGTCATTCTAGTTTAATAAAGTCTACCAAATATAAAAATTTATAATTGAAATCTTTATCTATAAAACCATAATCCTAAAGCATTAACCAATGAATACACTGTGAGAGCGCCATGCATACCACCCAGCAATTACGCGACTAAAGTGGACATATAAAGAAGGAGTCTGAAAGAGTTTTATCTTTAATCCTTAACTAGTTACCGGCTAAAGAAAACAAAAATCCCATATCCTCTAAAGTTGAAATACCGATTAGATTTGAATTGAATTGACTATTGGTATTACTATGTAGGCGCGTCCATATAGCCAAAACACAAAAAGCCAACGTAAGCACAGCGACTACAATTATACGTACACACACGTTACACTTAAACAAGAAATACTTCTGAGTATAATAACCTCACTTTACTAAACTTCCACATTGACATCTTAGAAATAATGAACACAACAAGATAGTGAGCGTGACTTAGTATTATGGTGCTCTCATAAAAAATTCAATCCCTCTGTTATGACTCTCTATTTAGCTACTTAAAAAATTTGTCTGCAACATGAAGTTTGATCGAAAATATACTCGTACATTATAGGAAGACAACATATCGATATATTGTCCATTTATTAAATCCTATAACTATAATAAATTTTTCAACATGAATCTAATACCAACAGAATCAGTAGGGAGTGTTCCACGGTCACGGGAATTACAAGAAGCAATGGGTGCCTTCTCACAAGGAAATTTATCTGAAGAAAAAATGAATCAACATTTTGATCAGGCAGTTGAGGAGACCATAAATCGTATGGAGAAGACGGGATCACCAATAATTACTGATGGCGAACAAACGAAAACAAGCTTTGTTACGTATCCGTTAGATGGTCTAGACAATTTAGCTGGAGATGGAGTTGCAATCCCGTTTGAAGATGGACACACACGTCAATTGCCCAAACTAACCAAAGGACCGTTTCAATATTCTGCATATGCAGGAAGCTATCTTCCAAGAGCTAAAAAATTTGCAACACGACCATTAAAGCAAGCAGTAATCTCTGCCTCTGCAATGAGTTTACTATATCCTCAAGAAGGCATTTCGGATTATTCACAACAACAGTTTATTACAGACTTAGTTGGTCAATCTGTGGCTGATGTTAGAAGTTGTTTTGACAATGGGGCTCATCATGTGCAAGTTGATTTTACGGAAGCTCGTTTAGCCATTAAGTTAGACCCATCAAAAGGACTTTTAAAACAGTTTATTGATTTAAACAATCAAGTGTTATCTCATTTTTCAGAAGAAGAACGGCAACGAATTGGATTCCATACTTGCCCAGGAGGTGACCATGATAGTACGCACAGTGCTGATGTTGATTATGCAGAGTTAATCCCACTATTCTTAACTCTAAACTCTGGAAATTTTTACATGCAAATGGCAAATGAAAAAGATCCTGTGAAAGCCTTAAAGCTTATAGGTGAAAACATTCGGCCTAATCAACGGGTATATGTTGGCGTAATTGATGTAATCAATGAAGAAATTGAAACTCCAGAATTGGTTTATGAGCGCGTAATGACTGCAGCAGAATATATTCCAATAAATCAATTGGGTACAACCGACGATTGCGGATTTTCACCATTTAGTGATGATGTAGCTACAAGTAGAGATACAGCATTCGCAAAAATTACTGCTCGTGTAGAAGGCACTAGAATGGCATCTGAAAAATTACTGAGTCATTCCTAGGAATTAAGTTTAATTTATAACTACCAAAACAAAAATTTACCACATACGGAATTCGCATTTCCTGCTATATGTGCACGCGCGTGTATAAACAAAACTTGTATGAATAAAATACTTTACTTTTTACTGTTTTGTGAGTCAAGAGTTTCATTCTAACATTCTTATCGCTAAAAGCAATCCTTTTTCTTTTGTACGAATGTAATAATCCCTTTAGATCTAAATTAAGGCAAAAAAAAAGCCGTTGTTCTTGCGAACAACGGCTATGGATATCTTTCTTATATCAATACTTCAATTCCTTGTTTGACGAATCTCCCAATTCCTTTCAGTATAGGCTGATATTAGTGATCATCCGTGTATATTATTGCTAATACACAAATCCAACAAAGAATTTATTGGACCGCTTTTCCTTTCTTACAATTTCTTGTCTTCTGGGTAAAGCTTTTTTAGCATTTGAAAATTGCTTCTCTCCTGCTATGGTCAATCATTTTCAATCTTAACCAGTATTCAATATTTCAGATTGCTCTTCATTATTGATTACAAAAGCTAATATAGATATGAAATATACTTATACAAATAAAAATGATATATAGTTATTCACAATGTGTCAACAATTGCATGTTGATAACAATTCACAAAATGATTATTGGCAATAACTACTGAACGAAGAATCTAATTCATTGTCACAGCGAATGTTTCGCCATCAAACTCAATCACATCAAATGTACTAGGATCCAAAAACAACTCATCATATAGGGGAGTTTTGATCTTGGACTGATGTTGAGTTAATAATAAATCAAGGTCGTCAAACCGATAACTGACATCCTCGTTTACTTTCTTAATTTCTTCTGGTGAGATAAATAGACCTTTGACGGTCATGTCTGGATTTCTTCTCCTTCTTTTCCTAACTGCACGACGTTTTAAACTTTTCATTTGCGTACTTTTAGTTTTAGTCATAATTAAGCGTATAACGTCAGTTATAACCGTTTGGTTCTCTGTTACTTGTATATTTATAATTTTTTAAACTATTATTAACATTGAAGACTCATACTAGACATTTTCCATTTTACCAGGTCGATGCGTTCTCCAAAGAGGCATTTAGTGGTAACCCAGCAGCGGTCGTCCCCTTGACAGAATGGATTGAAGACTCGTTGATGCAGCAGATTGCTTTAGAAAAAAATTTAAGTGAAACTGCTTTTATTGTCCCTACAGACTCAGGGTATCACATCCGTTGGTTTACGCCTAAAGTCGAAGTCAACTTGTGTGGTCATGCTACATTGGCATCAGCATTCATTGTGTTTAATTACCTGAATACAAACAAAGAACGCATCACTTTTGATTCTAAAAGTGGAGAATTGTTTGTTTGGAAAGAAGGAGATTTGCTTTGTATGGATTTTCCTACTGATCAATTGGAGACAGTTGAAATGGATCAACAAATTGTAAATGCTTTGAAACACCAACCGATAGAGTGTTACAAAGGCAGAGACGATCTTCTGTATGTATACGATAACCCAAATACTATTATACACATGAATCCTGATTTTAACTCCTTAAAAGAATTTGATACAAGAGGCTTTCTTGTCACAGCTCCAGGCTTTGACAATTACGATTTTGTATCCAGAGGATTCTTTCCAATTACAGGTATAAATGAAGATCCAGCAACGGGTTCTGCACACACAAGCTTATGTCCGTACTGGTCAAAACGACTTGGCAAAGAGACCATGCAAGCTTGCCAATTATCTGATCGTAAAGGATATTTCACGGTTGTATATAAAGGAGAACGCACTCTCCTAAAGGGAGAGGCAAGAATTTTTGCTGAAGGAAAGATAATCGTGTAATCAGATTGTGTATCACAAATTGTTAGATATCCATCAGACTCTTGACTATCCCTTGCGTCTAATTACAACCTTCTATTTTTGCCAAAAATTGTGCACCATTTTTCACTTCAAATCCAACATGCAAACGAACGCTTTGTCCTCCATCGAATGTAACATCGGCTCCATTAGTTATCAAGTCGTCACCTTCTACATAATTGGAAGCCTCCCATTCGATTAAAGCAGTTGCACCATGGGCAAAGTCAATTGTCTGTATTGGCAGACAAGGTTCACAAATGTCGGCTGTACCATTTTGATTCAGGTCATGAAAATATGTCTTGGCTTTTCTATAGGAATTGATCCCCACATCTATACCGATAATTCTTCCAGGCACATCGTCGGCTGGTGGGTGAATACCTCCCCAAATTCTTGACAATGCCGATTGATCTGCAGCATCTCGATAAGTGGCCCACTGCAATTCAACATCCACACTTGGCCCATCCTCAAATACGAGAAATTCATCTTGTGGGGCAAGAAATGTACCTATACCGCCTGGAAAAAATTCGTCTCCAGTAAATAATGAAAGTACTTCTGCAGCAGCACGAGAAAATGTAGAGTGTCCAGAAACGTAACCTGCAAACGGAGGTGTTACAAAAGAAGGTCTTTGATAGGGAACCCAATTTTCTGCCAGAATCCAATCAACTCCTGCTTCATCTGTATCTACATTATTGATGACATCATGACCTCTCCATGCCAATATTTTAATCTTATCAACGTGTTCATTGTTCGCTCCTGCAAGAGGATCACCTATAGTTACTAATTCAATATGTCCGGGAATTAAGTTTATGCCATCAACATTAAAAGATGGAAGTAATGGATCTGTTGCTTGGCCTAGGTCCGCTAAAGCTCTGATTGCCGAAATAGGTCGTATGTAATCATACCAACCTTTTATCCCCCAAGCACTAATTGCAGAATCATGCATAGCGCCACCAAGAGCAAAATATAACTTTACGTACCATTCTGTTTCCGAAAGCACTGGACCCGCACCCTCAAGTCGTCGGACCAATGCTGGATGATCAGTAACTTCATTTGCTAGCGTAAACCAGTGACCCGGAGGCGTTTCTGAGTCTGGACCATCTGCCCAAAATTCTGCTAAAACACGTGCAAAATCTCCCCTTGGAACCATGTTCGAATTGTAAGAATTGCCGGTAGTTGGGTTAGTATTGTGGCCGTTTGCTGAAAATCCTCCTTGCAATTGATCATAGACTGATGGGTAACTGTTTATTGATCCAGGTAATGCGACAGAATTCCCTAGTACTCCTGGCGAAATATCCCACATTACTCCATCTGTGGCGTCTAGATGAGAAGACCATGTGATTACTGTTTCAAATCCCCATTTATAATTTTGTGCTCCTAATCTGTCTCCATTTCCTATCAGCGGCGGACCGCCAGGATCATGATACACTTCATAGGTAAATCCACCTCTCGTATAATCAGTTCGATCTGTATCCTTAAGTCCAAAATTACTGACTTGTCCCCATTCTGGTGAAAGAAAACCAGGAGTACTCCCAGGAATTACATTTCCACTTTGATCAATAAACAAATCAAGAGTAAGTGGTTGCCAGCGATTAAGATCTGTGATTGTAGGATTCCCAGGATTATCAATAACAAGAGCAGTATTGACTGGATTGTAACTAAGGTTGCCGTAATCATTTTGCTCATTTGACCCATCTTGTAATCCAAAATCAATCATACATTCAGCAATGTAATTTCCTAATGCAGCAGAATTACCTGTACTATAGTCTGTACTTACAAAGTTTATATCAAAACCCAATACATTGGTCATGTGATGATCATAAGCTTGCTGCAAAATCGTAGCATCTGGAGAATTTGAAAATCGGTGGCTGAGTAACTTATATGAGGCAAAACTTATAGCCGTATCGATGGCTTCTTCAACCAAATTGTGATTTAATGTAAAACCATTAAAGTCACATGAAAATCCATCCACAGTTTGACCTAGTAAATAATGACAATTTTCCGGATGCATTGTTGCCCAGACATCCCACATCATTGCAGATTGATGAAATAGGTTTCGAGCGTGAACTGTTGGTCTGGCAAAATCTCTTCGTATTGATGCAAGTAATAATTCGTTCCATTGTCTAGGTACTGCATACATTTGATCAACAGTAGGGAATGATGGATCTGGTGTGCAATTGGGATCAGGATTTGTAGGACAAGGATCACACGCATCAGATATACCATCAAGGTCAAAGTCAGCAGCATTATTTGTGAGCAAACTACAATTATCAGATAGCAACAAACGATATCCATTACAAAGACCATTCAACATATCTGTCAATCCATCTCCATTAATATCCAAAAACGCGTAATCATATACATTTTCTTCCCACACATTTCCATTGCTCGTATAAGTATCGACAAGTAGGCCATTAACATTTTCTAGTATGGCAAATTCACGACCGGAATTACATGGTGGGATATCGACATCAACATCCGCAATTGCGACATCCATATCTCCATCTAAATCGAGATCTGCTGAATGTACATTACCTCCAAACGAATTAGTTCTGGTGGAACCGATGATATTTGCTACGTAATTTATATTTGAATTAGCCGTAATCGCCCCTGCTGTTAATTGATAATCGTCTACATCATCTACAACATAAAAATCTAATTTGCCATCAAGATTATAATCTTCAACTCTGAACATATATGCAGCATCTGGTCCGCCAGTCACAGATATGCTTATTTTTTGTGTATTCGGAAAATTTCCTGTGCCATCATTATACAGAATAAATAGGCCTTGTTGGTTCCAAGGAGGTACAGAATACAGTACTGAGTTCTTTATAATGTCATTGTCTCCATCGTTGTCTACATCATGAATTTCGACGGAAGTGCCAAATGCTGAGTTTCGAAAATTTCCTAATCTAGCCTGCGATTCATCAGTAAATATTCCATTGCCATCATTAATCAACAAAAAATCTTCGGCAATAGTACTAGCTCCCTGTGCCCTATAATTCATAAAATAAATATCATCTATTGCGTCTCCATTAACATCACCAGACCATACAGCGCAGAACAATATATCGTTGCCTGTCAAAACCGGAAATCTAGTTGCTGTTTCATCTTCCAAACCTAGCCAGTTTCCACTGGCATCTTCGCCTTTATTATGATAGTAAATTGGTTGTTGTTCAAAGGTATTTGCTACAACCACATCCAACCAATTATCACCATCCAAATCTGCAATCAAGACATCTCTGGCAAAAGTTGGATTCGATAAAAATTCAGGAGCAAACAGTGAAGTTTGATCTGTCAACACACCATTAATATTCATTAAAAGTAAATCAGATTTAGGCGGTTGAGTTTGATTTGAAAAAGGCTCTTTTCTTACGACAATGACATCTGGATTTCCATCATTATCAAGATCTCCTACGGAGAAATCTTTTTCCTCATCATCACTATTGGCAACGGTACTAAGAACCAAATTTGTGCTGGTGAGATCCTCCCATTCAAGCCATTGAGCTGATACATTTAGAGGAAGTAGAAAAATTAAATAAATACTTAGCTGTTGAAAAATGGAAATTCTTCTCATATTTTTTGAATATAGTTAAAGCTAACAAAAAAATAAGATTTTCATTGAACACATTTGCACCTAATGACGACCTCTACATGAAATTAAAAATCAATTTTTCAAACAAATTAAATAGATGATCTTTGACTAAAATATTGAAACTATGCTCCAAGACAAATTACGAGCCGAATTAAACGACAAGAGTTTACTCGAAAAAGCAAAACTATATGCAAGTGAATACCTTGACAATAGTTCTAACCGAAAGGTATTTCCGACTCCTGATGTATTGAAAGAACTTGATGTATTTGATGAGGAAGTCCCCGACCAAGGAGCATCAGCACATACTATTTTAAACCTCCTACATCAGCATGGTTCTCCTAATACGCTTGCACAAAATAGTGGTCGTTACTTCGGATTTGTGAATGGTGGCATCTTGCCTGCAAGCATTGCCTCCAAATGGCTAGCTGATGTCTGGGATCAAAATACGGCAACATTTGTCATGTCTCCTATTTGTGGAAAATTGGAGTCAGTTACAGAATATTGGTTGCAGCAATTGTTGGGATTACCAGCCCAAACTGTAGCTGGCTATGTGACAGGGACAACAATGGCCAGCTATTGCGGTTTACTTGCTGGCAGACAACGTTTGTATAAAAATCATGGCTATGATTTAAATCAACAAGGAATGGTATCGGCTCCAAAACTGCGTGTGATCACTTCTGCCCACACACATAGTTCAATCAAAAGAGTTATATCGATGCTTGGTTTTGGTCTCAACAATGTGGAGTATGTTCCTGTTGATCACCAAGGAAGAATTCAAATAGATCATTTACCTGAATTGGATGATACTTGTTTACTTATTCTCCAAGCAGGAAATGTAAATTCAGGCTCATTTGATCCAATTGATGAGATCTGTGATTTGGCAAATCAAGCAGGTGCATGGGTGCATGTTGATGGTGCATTTGGATTGTGGGCGGCTGCTGTGCCTGAGCTCAGCTACCTGACCAAAGGAATGGAGAAAGCAGATTCATGGAGTGTGGACGGACACAAAACATTGAATACACCATATGACTGTGGTATTGTTTTGTGTAAGGATAAAGAAGCAGTTTTTGAAGGCATGCACTCCAGTGGTTCATACCTTATGCTAAATAAAAATCGAGACAGTATGATGTATACACCAGATATGTCTCGTAGAGCTCGAATTGTTGATCTTTGGTCAACAATCAAAAGCTTAGGTAAATCGGGAATAGCAGAAATGGTGTACAACATGCATCTCAGAGCAAAACAATTTGCAAAAGAAATTCAAGAAGCCGGATTTGAGGTACCAAATGAAGTGGTCTTCAATCAGGTTTTAGTCAAAAGCAAAAACGATAGACTGACCAAAGTAATCTTACAAGATGTTCAAGAACAAGGTATTTGTTGGTGCGGTGGCTCTAGCTGGTTTGATCAATCGGTCATTCGCATCAGTGTGTGTACGTGGACTACGACTGAGGCTGATATTTCTGCGACGGTGGCATCATTTAAGGAAGCGCGTGATCGGATGGTTTGATGGTTTGATTATTTCCTGCATACGATATCAATCCCAATCAAGATGGCACAGTTATTTTGTTCTGTGATGTTCAACTATAGACCACAATTCATTGAAAAGCATTAATGCAAAAATGGGTGCGATAATCCAAAATATAGAAGGAGTAAAGCTTGTAATGATATTTATACATAACCAGACCACAAACATCCCGAAAGCCTAAATGATTGCCTTCATAATTTGTCCTCTATTTGTTTTAATTAAATAGAAAACTAGTTTAGTAATTTATTCGTTCAAATCACTTTTTATTTTACCTAAATGCTATTAAACATTAAACTCTAATCATTGGCACCTTCTTTTTCTGCTGCCAAATTTTCTGGTGTAGGTGCAGGACCATCAGGAAGGATAGCTTCATAGACATGATCTCCTTTACGCTCCTTAAATTCCGCTTTGACGTCTTCAACTAACTGAGGATTTTCCATTAAATCAACAACGGTCATCCCTAATGCTTTGGAAGCATATAACATACCTTTATGACCAATAGACATTCCTCCACAGGCAACAACTGCCCAAGAGTGCCAAGGAGTCAGAGATGGTGCGGTCGTAACACCTAATCGAATTTCAGGAACGAGCCAACTGACATCACCAACATCAGATGAACCGCCACCTGGATGCTCTAGTGTTTCTTCAAAAGGTTTTACATTTCCATCCATTCCCAATTTTGGTTTACCTGTTGAGACTTGTATGGTCTTGGCAAATGCTTGCTCAGATTCGGTGTAGGTGATATCACCCAGCATCATTAGATTTTCATGAAGTGCTTCTCCACCGGTTCGGTTGACCAAAACTTCATGTAGGCCAGAGACAAGACTTATCTTGTAATCTACCCGAGCCATTATAGCTGCTCCTCTTGCTATTTCTTTGACGTGTTCATAGACTGCGAGCATGCCATCGCGCTTGGTATCTCTGACTCTCGTCCATATTTTGGTTTTGTCAGGAACAACATTGACAACATCACCACCATTCATAATATGGTAATGAATCCGAACTGTCGGCTTAATGTGCTCTCTAAAATAGTTAATGCCTGTTGTAAATAATTCTAACCCATCTGACGCACTTCGGCCATTCCATGGATCTAAAGATGCGTGAGCAGCCAAACCATAAAATTCAACAATAAAATCTACTAAGGCCAATGAGCTTTGCACATCCGCTTTGGTCTGTGCAGATGGATGCCAGTCAAGGCAAACATCAAGATCATCAAACAGACCTTCTCTTGCCATCCATAATTTTCCAAAATATTTTTCTTCTGCAGGAGTCCCGTAAAATCGGACTGTTCCTTTGAGTTGGCCTGCATCAATTAGTTCTTTCACAGCTATTACTGCACCAAGACTCCCAGGGCCAAATAAATTATGCCCACATCCGTGTCCACCTTTCCCTTCTTCTAGAGCTGCCTTAGTAGGTTGTGCTTTTTGTGATATTCCCGGCAAGGCATCAAATTCACCTAGTATACCGATGATTGGCTTACCGCTTCCATATTCAGCAATGAAGGCAGTTTTCATACCGGCCAATTCTCTTGTTACTCTCAAGCCATTCTGCTCTGCATAACGAGCCAATAATTCTGAGGATTCATACTCTTCAAAAGCCAACTCAGCATTTGACCAAATCTCCTTACTGATATCAATGAGTTGAGTTTCATGCCTATCAACAGAAGCGACAATTGCTTTTTTATTTGGCGTCCAGTTCTGCGCATTACTAATACCAGAAATCATAAGACATAGTAGAAAAAGAAGGTATTTCATGTTTTTTGCTTTGGTACAAATTAAGGATTAGACTGGTCATTTTGTAGTTATTTAACCATATTTCAATCAAGGAAAGCAGCCGAATGCCCTCAATTTTCATCAGATTTACCTGAAAATTTTACAATTAATCAAGTATTCACGGATTTTATAAGTTAATGTGCAAAATACTTGTTGCGTTTATAGCAAGAATGAAACAATAATCGTTTATCATAGGCAAAGTTTACGATCATGAATTATAGAAGCAAACTGATTATCCTATCCATTGCACTTTTACCAGTATTGGGATTGGGGCAATCACCATCCGGGGAATGGAATGGAACACTTGAAGTTCCTGGCTTTCAACTAGAGATGTCTGTGACATTACTGGAAGATGGCGATGGGTGGAATGGCAGTCTTGATATTCCAATGCAAAGAATCAAGGGAATGGAATTAGCAGATCTATCTATACAAGGAACTGACATCTATTTTGCTCTTCCTGATGTACCAGGTACTGCTTCCTATAGTGGTCAATTTACAGATGACTTCACAGCTATTGAAGGCAAGTTTATTCAGGCAGGGCAAAATCTAGATTTAAGTTTTAAAAAGGCTTCTCAGGAAGATTTCGAACGTATTGTTTCTTCCCTAGGATCTTTTGACTCATTGGTAGATTCTATGTTGATAGAGAAGAATGTTCCGGGAATGGCAATAGGCTTAATTCGCGATGGAAAAATATTGATGAGTAAAGGCTTCGGGTATAGGGATTATGAATACGAAAAACCAGTAGACGAGAAAACGCTGTTCTCAATAGGATCGACGACAAAAGCATTTGTTTCAGCAGGACTTGCCATACTAGATGATGAAAATAGTTTGGATTGGAACACACCGATCAAAACATACTTTCCACATTTTGATCTGATAGATGATATCGCAGAACAAGAAATGACAGCACTTGACCTAGTTACCCATCGTTCAGGATTGCCTAGACATGATTTGTTGTGGTACGGCACCAATTTTACTCGTGAGGAATTATTCGAGCGGCTGGCACACCTAGAACCGACCAAACCTTTTCGTACAAATTTTCAATACCAGAATCTAATGTTTATGACAGCAGGCATGTTGATTGGTGAAAAAACTGGCAGCAGCTGGGAAGAATTTACGGCAGAAGAAATATTTAGACCATTAGGAATGACAAACAGTAATTTCTCCGTAGACGAATCTAAGAGCACTAACAATTATGCTTTACCTTATAAAGAAAAAGATGACGAACTCATCCAGATTGATTTTAGGAACATTGACAATGTAGGTCCTGCAGGTTCAATCAATAGCACTGTTGAAGATATGCTTAAGTGGGTTGAGCTTCAATTAAATAGGGGTACTTATATGAATACAGAAATCATTCATGACTCCCAATTTGATATCATGCACGAACCCCAAATGATTGTAGGTAAGGGAGCCTTGGGATCTGTAAACCCAGAATTCAGCCCTTATATGTATGGTGCAGGTTGGTTTATTTATCAATACGACGGTCATAAGGTTGTGCAACACGGAGGTAATATTGATGGCTTTAGTGCCTATGTGCAGTTACTGCCCGATGAAGATATAGGGATGGTCCTGTTAACAAACAAACATGCAACGAGACTTCACAATGCCCTTGCAATGGAATTAACTGACTTACTATTGAATAGAGAGGATGATGTTGACTGGATTGAACGTGCTTATCTCAATTCAGAAATTGATGAAGTACCTGAAAAAGAAGATCGTCGAAGAAAAAATACAAGTCCAAGTTTTCCGCTAACCGACTATCAGGGTGAATATACGCACCCTGGGTATGGTAGTGTTTTCATTGACCGTAAAAGTGGATCACTTAATTATTCCTTCCATTCTTTCAATGGTGCATTAGACCATTATCATTTCGATACATTTCAAGGTGAACTTAATGAGCTTGACCAGAAGATAAATATCCAATTCCATATGGATCAAGAGGCAAATATTAAATCATTATCCACAATAGTAGAGCCAACACTGGACCCTGTGGTATTTAAAAAATTACCTCCAAAGCAGATTGAAGATGAACGATTTTTATCTGCTGTTATTGGAGAATACAAGCTTGACTCTCAAAAGATAACACTAAGAAAGTCTGCAGAAAATCTAAAATTACAAATTACAGGTCAACCAGAATACACCTTAGAACCTTATCTGAAAGATGAATTTAAAATAAAGGGAGCACCTGGATTTAGTGTCCGCTTTTACTTTGACAATTCGAGAAGATCTGTGAAGGAGATGGTCTTTTATCAACCGAATGGGACGTTTAGAGCGGAACCTGTGAAGTGATGAGGCAAGAGGTCAAAGACCTATGCCTCAGGTTTGTTTCAATCTAGCAAGCCTTTTAATAAAAAATTTTACCATAGCTGAGTCGAAGGTATTTGTCCTCTCGACGGATACTGATCTACATCCAAGCCTCATCCGCAAAACTAGTATATCCACGATTTGTAATAATCAAATGATCAATAACACTGACAGACAAGACATTGCCAGCTTCAACTAAGGTTTTTGTCAATGTCCTGTCTTGTTGACTAGGACTCAAGTTACCAGAAGGATGATTGTGTACTAAAATGATAGAACTTGCAAGGTGGTCTATTGCACATTTGAATACAACCTTGGCATCGACTACTGTACCTGCTACCCCACCTTCACTAATTTTTCGTTTAGTTATAATTTCATTTGATCTGCTGAGTAGAATAATCCAAAACTGTTCAATTTCTAAATCTGCCAATATTGGTCCGATAAATTGATAAGCATCCTGACTGCTTTTGATGATAGGATTTGATTTAATGTCTGCCAATTGGCGTCTTCTTCCCAGTTCCATAGCTGCAGTGATGCTGACTGCTTTCGCTTCTCCAATACCTTTAAAATTCATGAGTTGGGCAATGGATAGTTTTCCAAGTTCATTTAAATCATCATCTACAGATTTTAGGATTCGTTGGGCAAGACTCACTGCGCTTTCTTTTGAAGAACCGGACCCAATTAAAATTGCCACTAGCTCAGCATTGGTTAGGATTTGTTTGCCATGTTCCAACATCTTTTCTCGGGGACGATCTGATGCTGCAAGTTCCTTGATTGTAAAATGTTTGTAATTGTTGTTCATAAAGCAATAATACTATTTTCTGTTATTTTGATTTTATTTGCATAGACGGTACCGACAAATACTTTAGCAAATCTAATTTTATTAATTTTCATTTATTGGATAAGGCCCATCCGTAAACACTTGATCATGATAACCTTTTACACCTACCTCAAGAGCGAGAGGACTTCTAAAATCATGTTCATTTTTAATGGTATCTAACACGTGCTGAAAATCATACTTTGGACTCCAGCCCAATTCAGTTGTTGCTTTCTCATTAACGTAAACTCTTCCTATCTGTGGAAACATTTTCCAACCACGACTCGCATACAACTCGCTTAATTCTGGATATAATTCAGCAACAAGTTGTGGAGCATTTATCTGCAAGTCCTTTAGGTGTTCCTTTTTAAATGGTGTAGTAGCACTAATGATGTACTTCTGGAAACCGCTATCTCTTACTTTTTCGATTGCTAGCATATGAGCACTCACAACATCTTCGATATCTACTCTACGGTATAAAAATTCATTGGCTTTAATATTCAAATCCGTGTATAAATCTCTCATTTCTTTATTGTCATCCTTTTCCAGAAAGAAACGAGAAGTTTTCAATACAATACACGGCAGTTGATGATTTCTATTATAGAGATGGCACAAATCTTCAGCTGTGTTTTTTGTGATACCATAAATGTTTTTATGGATCGGCACCATTTGTTCGTGGACCCAAACAGCAGGTCCATTCTTTACTGGTTTCATTGCATCTCCAAAGGTGCTAGTCGTACTTGTATAAATAAAGCCTTTGACCTCATTTGCTTTTGCAGCTTCTAGTAATGTAAGGGTGCCCGTTACATTGACATCAATAAAATCTTGTTTGGAGTGTGTTGCGACATGAGGTTTATGCAAAGTCGCGGAATGGATGACAAAATCAATTCCATTCATCATTTCTAAAACAAATTGCTTATCTGTTATTGATCCTACATTGCTTGTAAATGCTCCTTCCTTGATATCAATGCTGACATAATCTATATCCCTTATTGCAAACACTCGACAAATAGCCTCTCCTAAATGTCCACTACTTCCAGTTACAAGTATTTTCATTTTTATTTTTTATACTATTTCAATTAAGCAGCCAAAACTTGTTTATGAAAACAATTGCCGACTCACATATAATGCATCATACAATTGGCGAGCTTGCAATAGTTTTGGGCTTTTTTTTATTTCTATTTTAAATAGCTCTTTTAGCTTTTCTTTTTCAGGAGTTGGTAATGGAGCCATAGATGCTTCATTTCTTGCCCTTACACCTGCCTTGATTTTTTGCAGTTGTTCGTCTGAAAATTCGGGCAATATAAATTGAGTCCCAAAACGCTCATTAAATGCGTTTACAACAAGGGCAGGTTTTGCAATTACAGCTTCAAAATCTACAAGCATATAGTCATTGTTAAATGGCAATATTTTTTGATGGAATTGAATATAAGCATCTAAAGCAGTACTAATTTTTAATTTATCATCCCATGCTAATAAGGAGGCAATCACATCGATCGGGTTTCGAATCAATACAATTGTTGGTACATTATATTTGACAGCCTTGATTATCTGAGCAGCTGCATGCGTATGATGGGCCAACTTGGTTGTCTTGTTTTTGCGCTTAAATAACAGGATGAAAAATGAATTACCTGATCGTTGGAATCCCTCAATGCAACAATCAGAATCGAGGGAAATAATTTTTTCTTTGTAAGATGATCGATAATAATTAATTGGGAATAAAATTGGCGAATTTCCGATTATGGTTCCTGTCCGAAATCGAAAATTCTTTTCAAAAGCATTCATGAATCGAGGGCCCGATTGAGGTCTTCGATTAAATCATCAACATCTTCAACACCTATACTCAATCTGATTAATGAATCTGTAAGACCAACCTTTAATCTCTCTTCTTTTGGTATAGATGCATGAGTCATCGTTGCTGGATGCCCTATCAAGGATTCTACTCCGCCCAATGATTCTGCCAAAGCAAATAAATGTGTATTACTCAAGATTGCATCTGCAGCTTCAAGGCTATTGTCATGCAAGTCAAAAGACACCATACCACCAAAATCCTTCATTTGTTTTTTCGCAATGTCATGCCCGGGGTGAGACTCAAATCCAGGATAATATACTTTAGACACCTTTGGATGTTTGACTAAACTATCGGCAATGATTCTTGCATTTTCACAAGATCTCTGCACCCTAAGGTGTAGTGTTTTAATTCCTCGAAGTACTAAAAAACAATCCATTGGTCCTGGTACTGCTCCAGCCGCGTTTTGTAAAAATCTTAAATCTGTTTCTATTTGCTTATCATTTGTAATAACACAACCATGAATGACATCCGAGTGTCCACCAATGTATTTCGTAGCAGAGTGGGTCACCATTGTTGCACCAAGGGAAAGTGGATTTTGCAAATAAGGCGATGCAAATGTATTGTCTACACAAGTTGCAATTCCTTTAGCGTTTGCAATGCTTGTTATCGCCTCGATATCTACAATGTTCAACATTGGATTAGTTGGCGTTTCGACCCAGATTAATTTAGTCTTTTCCGTGATGTATTGCTCGAGGTTGGAAGCATCATACATATCAACAAAAGTCGACTTCAAACCAAATCGTTCAAATACTTTCGTTGCCAAACGATACGAACCACCATATAGATCATTGGTACAGATTATTTCATCTCCTGGATCCATCATTTTGAAAATCGCATCCATTGCTGCTAATCCACTTGAGAAGCAGATTGCATGTTCACCATTTTCGAGGGCAGCAAGGTTTGCCTCTAAGGCATGTCTCGTCGGATTCTGTGTCCTGGCATACTCATAGCCCTTGTGTTTGCCAACTGCCTCTTGCACATATGTCGAGGTCTGGAAGATGGGAGTCATGATAGCTCCTGTCGTCGGATCAGGTTCTATACCTGCATGAATTGCTTTTGTACCAAATTTCATATTTCACATTGTGCTGCAAAATTAACTAAATTGCCAATACTAATGGTTAAGGATATATTTTTCGAAGAAGCGATTGCTCAGGCAAGAAAAAGCATGGCTGAAGGTGGCATCCCTATTGGATCTGTACTTGTCCATAACAATCAAATACTTGGTAAAGGACACAACAAACGAGTCCAAGAAGGAAGTGTAGTCCTTCATGGTGAAATGGATGCTTTAGAGAATGCTGGCAGGCAATCAGCTAAAGTGTATCAGGATTCAGTCCTATATACTACTTTATCGCCCTGTAATATGTGTTCTGGAGCGATCCTACTATATGGCATCAAGAAAATCGTTATTGGTGAGAATGTCAGTTTTAAAGGAGCGGAGGAATTACTTATCGATAATAATGTCGAACTCATTATTCTCCAGGATGAAAGCTGTATATCCATGATGAAGGAATTCATGGAGTCATATCCAGAATTGTGGAATGAAGATATTGGTGAATGACATAAGCCTAAATAAAATAAGCCAGCAATAGCTGGCTTATTTTAAACAGAGATCTTTTTTACTATAATGGAATAGTAGTCTATGGCAAACTACATATACCGTATTTTTTAGTAGACTATTGTCTAATTACAAGGGTTAATTAATGCATGAAAAGTAGCTATTTCTTCCACTTCAAAATTGTCTAATAAATTTATTTCTCCTGCTTTAAAGATGACATGTTTGTTTGCCTGTATAAGTCCATCGCTTAGTATTTCATCACTTACCTGATAAGTAATTGAAGCAAGATTATCAGACAAAAAGAAACTATCTGGACAATCACCATTATTCACTCCTTTTTTAATTCCATTTCCAAAACTTGTGACCCAAACTTCATTTTCATTAAATGGATTAAAAAATACACGCTGTGGATTATGGAAATGATAATCCTCTACTCTTGCAAACGTAGGAGAAGCTGCAGTTAGGTTTTGTGTGAATTGTAAACCATTGTTATCATCAGCCGTACAGACATATGCAATGTCTGGATTGGAAGGATGAATTGTCATAGATCTTACTCTATATAAGTCAGCTACATTTTCCCAAGTTAATCCTCTATTTAGCGTTCTGTACAATCCTCCTTGTTCATTATTATTCGGTCCCCAATGGCTGAATACAGAAGCATACCATACATCATCATTACTTGGCGAGACTTCCAGATCTCTTGTCCAATACAACATTTCATTAGCACTGCGATCTACCCACGTCTGGCCATTATTCTGACTCATGAATACACCTGAACTTGCAGAAAAAACATTATTAGAATTCCTAGCAGAAAAAACTGCGAGTAATGTCCCATCATTCAATATCTCAACTTCTACAGGATGACCTTCTGTTCGTGGCGGGTTAGGTAAATGTGTCCAGGTACTTCCGTAATTATTTGAATAATAAATACCGCCATCATTACTATTTATGATAGAGGCATAAAATCGATTATCGTTATTAGGGTCTATGGCTAGGTCTACAATTGTTCTATTGAAATCATACGTTGATGTCCATGTCAATCCATTGTCACTAGATTCATAAATTTCGCCTGTACCATCATCCAACAAAGCATCTGTCAAATAGACTGATTCATAAATATCATGTTTGTCGCAAACCACTGAATATATTTTCCCATTGCTTGGGTGCTTTACTGTTTTATATGTGGTATTATAATTTTGGGGATAGTCGTAGTCCGTAGACCATGAGTCACCCTTGTCATGCGAAATAAATCCCTGAATATCTGTATAACTTGCAAACATATCATCTTCTGTCATCCACGTTAGCCACCACGATGATGTCACTTCTAATCCATTACTCGAATAATTCAAATGCTGAGGTGTATTTTGATTCGCAGGATTTCGTTCACTTGCTTTAGTGTAAAGAGATTGCCACGAAGCACCTCCATTACGTGTATGATGAGAAGACATAAAATCTGTGATGATGACTATATCAGCATTATTGATGGCAACTTCCATTCCCACTACAGGACCTGACCACCACCAATTAAAATCACTTCCGGCACCAAGCCAACCTGTTTCTATATTGAGATTCATGTTGTCATTTTCCGCATCGAAAATGATATCCCAATTATCACCAGCATCTGTGGATTTATACACTTCCATGCCTGGAGCATCATATCCTCCAAGATATATTGTGTTTGGTTTGTCCTCATTGGTCAAAATTAAATTAGGATGAAAATTCCCTCCGCTAGAAGCTGCCATAAAGCCACTCTCAATATCTTCCCAAGTTCCTGCTCCATAGTCTAATCGCAACACTTTTGAGTTTGGCGACCAGTAATTTGAAGGTTCATATCCACCCCAAAGTGGCGTTTTAGAAATGGCATACAAGGTCACTTGATTACCTACTTTTTTCCCTGCCATAGATCGAATGCCATGGGTAGATGGAAAATCTCCATTTACGCCTTCTGATGTAAATGTCTGTCCATTATTATGAGAAGTATAGAGCCCTTGGTTGGTTCCAACATATACACTTGTATCGTCCCAAAATACGCCACCTATGTATATCGTTTCAACTCCATGAATGACTGCATTAAAGCTGGCTCCTCCGTCACTAGATAAATACGCAGTCCTATAATCTGTGATTATTAATCGATCATCTCGATGTGGATCTACAAATACTTGAAATACTTGTCCACTAGTTGGATCATTTCCTAATAATTGCCATGTCTCTCCACCATCTTTTGATTTGACTGGTTCATATGGACTAGGGAAAGTAGTGTAACTAAATGAATATAGCATATCTGGATTAGACGTATAAAACACCTTAGAATGAGCTGCCTTACTCGTGATTTCATAGAAAGGTAATAAGTCAAATTCTTCTCCAGCATTTTCTGTTTTGAAAATACCTCCCATATCCGAAGTGATAAAATATTGTCTATCATCATGTGGACTTACGGAGGGATAGAAGGTCGCGCCACCACCACAAATACCCTTGTTTTCCCAAGTAGTAGGTATTTCAAATGGGCTACTCGTGTCGTCGTTATTGTCTGGAATATCTTCTTCTGACAATCCTTTTTTAATTCCGTTCCCAAAACTTGTTACCCAAACTTCATCTTCATCATATGGATTAAAAAATACACGCTGAGGATTATGAAAATGATAATCATCTAATCTTATAAAATTAGGGGAAGCTGAAGTCAAGTTGTCGGTGAATTGTAAACCGTTATTATCATCCGCAGTACATACATAGGCAACGTCTGGATTAGACGGATGAACTGTCATAGATCTTACTCGATATAGGTCAGCTATGTTTTCCCAAGATAATCCTCTATTCAACGTTCTGTATAATCCTCCTTGTCCATTATTATTCGGTCCCCAATGACTGAAAACAGAAGCATACCATACATCATCATTACTCGGAGAAATCTCCAGATCTCTTGTCCAATATAACATTTCATTAGCACTGCGATCTTGCCATGTTTGACCATTGTCTTGACTCACAAATACTCCTGAACTTGCAGAAAATACATTATTAGAATTCCTAGCAGAAAAAACGGCGACCAATGTCCCGTCATTCAATATCTCAACTTCCACAGGATGTCCTTCTGTTCTTGGTGGGTTTGGTAAATGCGTCCAGGTACTTCCATAATTATTTGAATAATAAATGCCACCATCATTACTATTTATGATAGAAGCATAAAATCGATTGTCGTTATTAGGATCAATTGCAAGGTCTACGGTTGTCCTGTTGAAATCATATGTTGATGTCCATGTTAATCCATTATCGCTTGATTCATAAACTTCACCTGTCCCATCATCCAATAAAGCATCTGTCAAATAGACTGATTCATATATATCATGCTTATCACAAACCACTGCATATATTTTTCCATTGCTTGGATGCTTGACTGTTTTATATGTGGTGTTATAACTTTGAGGATAGTCGTAGTCCGTAGACCATGAATCGCCATTATCATGCGAAATGAAACCTTGGATATCTGTATAGCTAGCGAATATATCATCTTCAGTCATCCACGTTAGCCACCATGATGAGGTTACTTCCAAACCATTGCTTGTATAATTCAAATGCTGAGGAGTATTTTGATTGGCAGGATTGAGTTCATTTGTTTTTGTGTATAGAGATTCCCAAGAAGCACCCCCATCACGAGAATGATGAGAAGACATAAAATCTGTGATGATGACTATATCAGCATTGTTGATGGCAACTTCCATTCCAACAACAGGACCTGACCACCACCAATTAAAATCACTTCCGGCACCAAGCCAACCTGTTTCTATATTGAGATTCATGTTGTCATTTTCAGCGTCGAAAACTACATTCCAATTATCACCAGCATCAGTAGATTTATACACTTCCATACCTGGCATATCAAAACCTCCTAGATAAATAGTGTTTGGACTATTCTCATTGGTCACTATCAAATTAGGATGAAAAGTGCTTTCACCAATAGTAAAACCATTCTCAATATCTTCCCATGTATTTCCTGCTCCATAGTCTAATCGCAATACTTTTGACTGTGGCGCCCAATAATTTGAAGGCTCATATCCACCCCATAGTGGAGCTTTAGAAATAGCATATAAGGTCACTTGATTCCCTACTTTTTTCCCTGCCATAGACCGAATGCCTTGGTTAGATGGGAATTCTCCATTTACTCCTTCTGGTGTAAATGTCTGTCCGTTATTATGAGAAGTATAAAGCCCTTGGTTAGTCCCAACATAGACACTAGTATTATCCCAGAATACACCACCTACATATATTGTTTCGACTCCATGAATGACTGCAGTAAAGCTAGCTCCTCCATCATTAGATAAATACGCAGTTTTATAATCTGTGATTAATAGTCTATCATCTCGATGTGGATCTACAAATACTTGAAATGTTTGTCCACTGGTTGGGTCATTTCCTAATAATTGCCATGTTTCTCCACCATCTATTGATTTGACAGGTTCGTATGGGCTAGGAAAAGTGGTGTAACTAAATGAGTAAAGCACATTAGGATTTGCTGTGTAAAACACTTTTGAATGTGCTGCCTTACTTGTAATTTCATAGAAGGGCAACAAATTAAACTCTTCTCCAGCATTTTCTGTTTTGAAAATACCGCCCATATCCGAAGTGATAAAATATTGTCTATCATCATGTGGACTTACGGAGGGAT
>CAYNMW010000067.1:0-22373 GCA_964398295.1 uncultured Saprospiraceae bacterium
TTTTCTAAAAGGCTATTGACATAGCTTTCTGAAAACACATCAGATTTAAACTCCAACGGCGTCATCATTTCTAATAGCTAATTCAGCTTCTTCCTTACCACAAGAGACAAAACAAATAATACAACCTGAGTAGAATAAGAAGAATTTAAAAAAGTCCATTGCAGTAATATTGATTGATTACATTACTAGTATAGGGTATGACCACAAAATTAAACTAACAACTAAGCCATGCTTGAAAAAAATAATTTAGGTGTGACTTTACAAAATCATCATTCGCGCGACAAGAAGTAAAGCACAACTATACTCATGATTCTTTCATGAATGGATAGCGATAATCAGTAGGTGGACAAAGGTTTTCTTTGATTGTCCTGGCACTTACCCATCTAAATAGATTCAAGATTGATCCGGCTTTATCATTTGTACCAGATGCTCTTGCACCACCAAATGGTTGTTGGCCAACAACTGCGCCAGTAGGCTTATCATTTACATAAAAATTACCAGCTGCATGCCGCAATTTTTCATGTGCAATTTCTATCGCGAGTCTATCGGTAGCGAACACTGCACCTGTCAAAGCATATGGTGATGTGTCATTCACAATATCTAGCATTTCAACATAATCTTTATCCTGATAGACATGGACTGTCAATACCGGTCCAAAGATTTCTTCACACATGGTGAGGTACTTAGGGTCTTTCGCTTCAATAACAGTTGGTTCTATATAATACCCAGTTGATTTGTCAACGTTGCCACCAAAAATGATTTTAGCATCTTTGGCCTTTTCAGCTTTTTTGATGTACTTACTTATTTTATCAAATGCTCGTTTGTCAATGACAGCATTAACGAAATTTTGAAAATCTTCTGGAGAACCCATTTTGATCTCCTTTAAATATTGTCGCATTTTGGATTTGACGGCAGTCCATAAAGATTTAGGAATGTATGCTCTAGAAGCTGCAGAACATTTTTGACCTTGATATTCAAATGCTCCTCTAACAAGAGCTACAGCCAGTTCATCAACACCTGATGAAGGATGCGCAATGATAAAATCCTTACCACCAGTTTCACCGACAATTCTCGGGTAGCTTTTATATTTATCTAGATTGTTTCCAATTGTCTTCCATAAATGTTTGAAAACAGTAGTGCTGCCAGTGAAGTGAAGTCCTGCAAATTCAGGGTGCGAAAAAACAACGTCACCTACTTCAGGACCATCTGCATAGACTATATTAATAACACCAGCAGGTAAACCAGCGGCTTCAAACAACTCCATAATAACAGCCGCTGAATAGATCTGTGAATCAGCGGGCTTCCATACCACCGTGTTGCCTAACATAGCAGGAGCTGCACAGAGATTTGCAGCTATAGAAGTAAAATTAAATGGGGTCAATGCAAAAACAAATCCTTCTAATGGTCTATACTCCAATCTGTTCCAAATACCGTCTGCGCTTTCTGGTTGAATCTTAAACATGTCAGTCATGTACTGCACATTGAATCGAAAGAAGTCTGCCATTTCTGCAACAGCATCGATCTCAGCTTGATAGATATTCTTGCTTTGACAAAGCATTGTAGCCGCGTTCATCTTTGCTCTGAAAGGTCCCGTTAACAAATCAGCAGCTCGTAAAAATATGGCAGCACGCTCTTCCCATGGTGTTGCTTCCCAATTAGCTTTTGCATCAAGTGCCGCCTCAATAGCAGCTTTGACATGTTTCTTTGATCCTTGTGAAAATGTTCCTATTTTATGTTGGTGGTCATGAGGTGGATTAATGGCAACTTTGTTACGTGTGTATACCTTCTTACCTCCGATTACCATCGGTATATCAATCACCTGATTTTTTAAGCGGTCAAATTCTGCTTTTACCTCTTGCCTTTCTTTACTCTCCGGTGCATAAGAAAGAACGACTTCGTTTTTAGGTACTGGAACATTTAATAGTGTGTTATTCATAGTTTACGTCAATGTTATCTGGTAAGAAAGATTTATAATCTCCTTTTCCTTTTATAATCTCTCGTACAATTGTCGAACTAAAATGAGAGTACTCAGGACGGCTGATGAAAAAGACTGTTTCCAAATCTTTACCAATAATTTGATTTAACTGGGAGATTGTTTTTTCATAATCAAAATCTGATGCGTTTCGAAGTCCTCGCAATAAGTATTGAGCACCAACTTTTTTACAGTAGTTGACCGTCAATCCAACAAATCGTCCAACCTCAACCTTCTCATGATTTTCAAATACTTGCTCTAACCACTGCAACCTCTCCTCCATTGAAAATAGACTGTTCTTAACAGAATTCTCTCCTACAGCAACATAAATTTTATCAAACAGAGGATATGCTCGTTCAACCAAATCAAGATGACCTTTTGTAATTGGATCAAAAGAACCTGGAAATACACAAATTTTCATTTCACTAATTTTGCCAAGATCGAATATAGCTATTTTGCTAATGAAAAATATAAAATGCAAAGTATACCTATAAGTTAGTAATCCAGCTTACGTATATACTCCAAAGTAAACTAAGAAATGATTGCAATTAAACCATATTAGACTAAGCTAAACTTGTTATACCACCAGTTTTCAAGTGTGCTTTTGATCACAATTATGCTTAAGTTTGTCTTCGTAAACCCTTCACTTATGCCACTAAATAGTTGAATGCAGATCCAATTCAAAATTATATACTATATATTTTTAAGCTACCTTCCAACAGCAACTTTTGCCTCCTATTCACTTCCAATAGTAAATGACGGCGAGTGTTCAATTGCTATATTCTCCGTCAACCAAACCGATGAAGTTTTTGAATGTATAATAGAACCCAGTCAATTTTGCAATATAGAACTTGATACAGAAATCAAATTGATTGCAGTAGACCCTTACTCTATTGAACAACCACGATTCAAAACAGAGTTATTCTTGGATACACCTCCTACCAATTGGTGTGTTAATTCTTCGTTTTGTCAAGAACCTATGCTGTGTGTGATAAGCTGTCCACTATCTTATTCACCATTACTATCGAATGAATTATCAGGTCCATTGTTGACGGATACGATGTTTCGTGCAAACGGATATTTACATTCGAATCAAATGATTAACTCAGGCTTGGTTGTCAGGTATTCAGCTAGACAAAGTGTTGATTTAGGAACATCTTTTGAAGTTGACAATGATACCACATTTGAAATTGATTTAACCGGATGTGATACAGGTAAATTGAATAATGACAAAACTGATGATTTACAGTATTTAGGCAACATTCCTTTTAATCAAGGTCTTCAAGGCAAGGACAAAAACATCTGGGACTTACAAGAATTTGAAGACAGAATATTTATAGGCTATGGCAATACAACAACTAACCCCGGTCCAATACAATTATTCGCGTGGGACAATACATTAGATAGTATGATAGACTATGGTATTATTCGCGGTGAAGCAATTGAAAAATTCAGAGTAATACAGGATACTTTATTCATTCCAAATTCAGATCCTCGGGCAGGTGACAAACGAAAATACAATTACCTGAAAAATGGCCAATTGGTTGATATCAGTATTGACTACAACTTGGCACATGTCAGGGACATGATCTACTTTAATAATAACTATTACTTACTTGGCAATACAAGATGTCCAGACGAATTCACTAGCGATTGCAGTGGCCTTTTGGAGTTAACTGGCAATTCACATCAAACAGATCTTCTATTGGCAGAACTTGAAGAAGCTGATCCATATATAAATGTAAGATGGAATTGGTTTTTTGGGGCTTGGGAGTATCAAGATAAACTCATTATACCCAATGCTACATTCAATGAAATTCACTACCCAGAATACATCATTAAAGATGCTCAATTTTTCACCATTTCGGATGGAGAGATACAATGGAGTGCTAATCAAGCAGAAACGGAAAAACTAAAACATTTCCATTTTTATCCAGCTGACACGATGGCTGGAACGTTATCAGACACCATCAAGTTTTATACAATCTTACGCCCATTTACCTCAATCGAATCTAATGATAAATTACTGTACACACTTCGTAGTTATTCTATAAATCAAAATTACGACAATCTGTACTTGGCTGAATACAACAATAGCAGAGGTATGTATATAAAGGACTCACTCATGTCTGTTGCAAAACCAGTCATTTTTCCTGAGCCTAATGCTATAGGAGAAGATATTCTGCTAATAGATAATAAGATTATTGCATTAGCAAATAGGGAGATGCAAAACGGTATGTTTCAAGTATTTGTTTACATGACAGAATCGCTTTCAGCTTCAACTGGATGTTGGCAAGAACTGTTTCATTTTCAAACGACTAATCTGGTACGTTCATTTGAATACCACAATGACACGTTTTATTTTGGTTTGGGGATGAATGAAGGTGACGAAGAATCTGGAGTTGGCGAATTATATAAACTCAATTGGAGTTGGTCAAATTAAGACTAAATGAATCTAAAAACTCATCAATCTTATTGTTGAGACTATAGGGTTGTGTTGTGAATACTTGTAGAAAGTAAAACTTATTTTCGTGGACGATCATCTTAGCTTTAACGATCTTAAAACCACTATCATACTCCACCCTAAATATAGAATTTGGAGGTGAATCACTGAGAAACGGACTTTGATACATCAATTTTCCACCAACGGATAAATTAAATTCTTCCATTGATTTAGTAAATAAATCTCCGACCATTGCAAGACTATCATGATGTAAACTACCCTCAGGATATTCTATATAATTAATGAGGTATAAAAAGTTTTTGGGCTCTTCTTCAAGGGGTTGATGAAAGTAGGTGTACAACTCCATCAATCCTATATCGGTGTCAACTTGCTGATATTTTTCTTCAAAAACACCTGGAGCTTTTATGCTAAAGCCTGCCTTGTCATTTGTCAGATAGTCGGTTTGCGCGAAGAGTGCGCAAGCAATTATGCTAAATATAAAGCAGGTTAAGGTTTTAATCATACAAAGTAAACGGTTATATGCTGCTAATCGTTTTTTAATAGATATGGAATATTTCGTTAATTATATCTTACAGATGTTGGATATAAGGAATAGTAAGATATTTTCGTTTTATTTTGGTCTAATCATTTTACGATAAGCATATTGAGCTACTATAAGTCTATCATTTTGGGTTTTGTATTATTATCAATTTGGAGTTGTCTTCCAGATCGCGAACCTAAGATTGATACAATGGACGATAACATATCGGAAGAAGAAGCTTTCTTTTCCGATTATGATGCTCCTAAAATGAAGTTTGGATATATAAACATCAGTGGTCAATTGGTTATTGCAGACATATATGATGGTGTAAGAGAATTTTCAAATGATTTTGCTGCTACAAATATTAATGGAAAGTGGGGTTATATAGATCGATTTGGGGAGACTGTAATCCCACACGAATATAGATCTGCATTTGCCTTTAAGCAAGACATAGCAAGGGTACAAGACTTTGACAAAAAATATTGGTTTATCGACCGCAAAGGAAACAAGTTAAATTCAGTTGGTTTTGATGTTGCATACGATTGTCTTGATGGTAGAATCAGAGTCAGAACAGAACAAGGTTACAATTTTATCAATATTGAAGGTGACACCTTATTGCCAGATTTATTAGATGGTGCAAAAGATTTTTATCGCGAAATGGCAATCATCCAAAAGGGAGATCTATTTGGTGTCATTAGCAAAGAGGGAGACCCTATACTCAAAATTGAATTTGATCGAGTTCATGTTGATGAAGAATTCATTCGCGCCAAGAAGGATGGATTATTCTATGTGTATAATTCAAAAGGAAATAAATTAAGCGAAACGGGCTTCCAAAAATTGAGTGCATTTCAAGAGAATCTTGCTGCTGCGAAGGTGAAAGATAGGTGGAAATTAATTTCAACAACTGGTAAGTCTATCCATCAATTTCCAGATGATATTATACGAGTAGAACCAGCTGGAGAAAACAACTGGCGTGTCATTTCTACTGATGGAATTTCGCTTATCAACAGTGAAGCAAGATTATTAACAAAAAGATCCTACGAACAAGTCTTCAATTTCTCAGAAGGTATGGCTGCCTTTTCAAGAAATGAGAAATGGGGATATTTAAATGCTGCAGGCGAAGAACAAATTGCCCCAATATTTGATCTGATTTGGGATTTTAAAGATGGACGTGCCAGAGTTGTCACAAATGGCGGTATCGGTTTCATAGACAAAGTTGGTACGCTTGTTATCAGACCCATATTCTTTGAAGTAAAGGACTTTGAACAAGGTCGAGCTAGGGTACAAATTTATCGTGGTTGATATATGTCCTTATTCTCAAGAAAGAAATGAAAAAATAGCATTTCCAACAAATCAAATTTTGCTAAAATAGTTTGTCTGCTCTTTTCATTCTGCATTTTTTATAATAATTGGAATATTTAAATATGCAAATGTAGATAGTTGTGCATTGCGTATCTTTGCAGATAAATAAACCAATTAGATATGAACTTTGATCTTATTGTTATAGGAAGTGGTCCAGGGGGTTATGTGGCAGCAATTAGAGCTTCACAGTTAGGACTGAATACAGCCATTGTTGAGAAAGAATCTTTAGGTGGAGTTTGCTTGAATTGGGGATGTATCCCAACGAAAGCCTTACTGAAAAGTGCTCAGGTTTTTGAGTACATCAGCCATGCCGAAGATTACGGGATAAAGATCGGAAAAGCAACTGTTGATTTTGACGGCATGATCAATAGAAGTAGGAAAGTAGCAACGGACATGAGTAAAGGAGTTCAATTCCTAATGAAGAAAAACAAAATCACTGTGATCAACGGTCATGGAGAAGTGGGCAGAGGTAAGAAGGTGATTGTTACAGATGATAAAGGTGCAAAGACAGAGCATCAAGCAAAGAATATCATCTTAGCAACAGGTGCAAATGCAAGAGCACTTCCAGGTATGGAAATCGATGGAGAAAAAATCATTGGCTATCGACAAGCCATGTCATTGAAGAAGCAACCTAAAAAGATGGTCGTCATTGGCGCCGGCGCAATAGGTGTCGAATTCGCTTATTTCTATAACACTATTGGCACTGAGGTAACCATTGTTGAATTTTTAGAACAAGGCCTTCTACCAAGAGAGGACAAGGACATTTCGAAAGAGTTAACTAAGATCTACAAGAAAGCAAATATGAATGTCCTTGGTAATACAGCTGTAGAATCTGTTGAAACTTCAGGAAAAGGATGTAAGGTAACCGTAAAGGATCGGAAGTCAAATGAAACATCTGTCATCGAATGTGATGTCGTACTTTCTGCAGTAGGTGTTGCCACTAATATCGAAAATTTAGGCTTAGAAGCACTTGGCATAAAATCGGAAAAAGGACTCATAGAAGTTGATGAATACGGACAAACATCAGTCCCAGGCATTTATGCTATCGGTGATATAACTCGTGGACCAGCATTAGCCCATGTCGCATCAGCGGAAGGAATTGTAGCCGTAGAGAAGATTACTGACCACCACCCTGCTCCTTTAGATTATAATAATATACCTTCTTGTACCTATTGCTATCCAGAAGTTGCAAGTGTCGGTTACACCGAAGCACAAGCCAAAGAAGCTGGATATAAATTAAAGGTTGGGAAGTTTCCATTTTCAGCCTCTGGTAAGGCTAAAGCAAGTGGGGCATCTGCTGGTTTTGTAAAGCTCATCTTTGATGATCAATATGGCGAGTTCTTAGGCGCACACTTCATAGGTGCTAATGTTACCGAAATGATCGCTGAAGTAGTTGCCGCCAGAAAATTAGAAACGACTGGCATGGAAATCATCAAAACCGTTCATCCTCATCCAACAATGAGTGAAGCAGTGATGGAAGCTGCAGCGGCGGCATATGGTGAGGTGATACATTTGTAACATTTGAATCTAGACCCAAATGTTCAATGGGTCGAGACCCAATGGATCGATTACAATATTTGGGCCAATGAGTATTGACCATTGCAATATAATATAAGGTAAAAAGGGAATAAATTAACTACTCTCGTTAATTAAGTCTGATGTCTAAAATCTCAGCAGTAAGACCTGCAAAGATACCTAGTCCTCCGTCTATGTTTGAATAGACTTCCACTGGTTGTGTAATACTTGAGTTTACTTCTCCTCGAAGTCTGTATATCTCAATACTTCTGTAGTAATCGTAAAGATCTTTGCTTACCGTCATTACCCTAACCTTTAGTAAGACATCAGCGTCAGGATCAGTTACATCTCCAAATTGGAATGCTGCAACTGGTTCAGTTAGTGTAACAAATGAGGAAGCTAATGTTCCTTGTGATCCATCATCTGTTAGAAATACTCTTGTCTGGAATGATTCGTCAGCTAGTACAGATTCTGTATTTGAATCTTCTGAATACAACAATACAGGGCCATCTGCAACATCTCCAAAATCAAAATCAGTAGATGGAGCAGCTGCTTCGTCATCAATAATCTCCCAAACGTAATATTGAGTTTCTGTTGATTCGCTATTAAATTCCAGATTCACAAACAACTCTCGCTTTGTCACACCATTGACTTCAAAAAATTCTGAACCTTGATAAACGTCTGTTTGGGTGACAAAGGCTTGTACAGGTACTTTGCTAGTAGCACTGACAGATTCAAAACCAGCAGCATGAGCTGTAACGGAGTATTCACGTCCAAAATATGGTCTAAATTCGTCTGACTCATAATGTCCATCACCTATATGGTTCATTCTGAATACTTCACCTGAAGCGTGGTCAAGAACTTCCACATCTGCGGAAACGATATCTAGAAAATCCGAATTGGGATCCAATATTTTCTTTGTAGTTGACAAATGTATAGACATTGTCTCTCCCGGAGTAAATACTGAGTTTAAGACTATTTTTTTAAGCGTTGTTTCTGTTTCTGAGGAAAAGTCGTTACTACACGATATACAAAGTAAAACCAATAGAGAGTAAAAAGCTGATTTGAATATCGTTTTGTTCATGCTGAGTACTTGTAAACAGTTACTAATTTAGACTCTTAAAGCCACAAAAGTCTCTATTTTAATAGATATTAACATTAATTAAAGAATTGATGTGTTTTACTTGACGGTTTTATAACATATAACTCGGAAATCTGTGGGTAAACCATCATTTTGCGTGTATGTTTTATACTAAAATTCATAGTTTATACTGAAGTGTGGTAGAATTGGAAATAGACTAACTCTCCTTAGCTCAAATCTATCGTTAACTGTATCCTCAAATAGAAAAACATAATAGTCATTTTTCCGATTGTACGCATTGAACACACTTAGTCCTAGGGTCAAATGGGACTGATTTTTCATCTCTTTTATCAACTGCATTCCGATATCTAACCGATGGTAATCCGAAAGCCTCGCACTGTTTCTACCCTTATTTGGATCAACAGTTAGAATTTCAGATCCATCAATTGTTCTGATCGCTGTATCAGCAAGAGTGAATGCATCTCCTGTACCATAGACCCAATTAGCGTGTATGTTAAACGATTCGGAGAAGTGATATCTACCCGTGACGGAAAAGTCATGAGTCCGATCGTACTTATATGGAAAGGGATTGCCATTATTTAATTCCTCAAAAATTCTGTCCGTATCAGAATATGCGTAAGACAATTCAAATAGGAACGGTCCCTTAATATTTTGCAAACTAAATTCTGCACCTCTCGATTCACTATCACCGGTTTCTACAAAATTTTCAAAATCCCGATTGGCATCAAACTTAAGTTCTATATCCTGAAAATTCACAAAGGTGAAAAAGAGATCAAATGGAGATGTGTATTCAACCACATTATCTATCTGCTTATAGTACCCAGCAATCTCAAAACGCAGATTATCAGATAAATTTCCTCCATATGCAGCTGCAATCTGATAGGCATGCTCTGGCGGCAATCTGTCTGAAGTTGGAATCCACAAGTTTGATGGCAAGCCATTACCAGGGTTGGAAAGCAAATGGACAAACTGGGTCATCTTAGTTGCACTTACTGTTAATTTGTGGGCGTTCGCAAATTCGTGAATCACTGTCAATCTTGGTTGCAATGAAGAATGACTTCTATCTCTTACATAAAAATCATTGTATCTAAGACCTGCTTTTATTTGTGTTGAAGCACCCAATTGCCATTTGGAATCAACATAGGCTGTTATTTCATCTGCACTGATGAATGGGGCATTGTTTGCGAACTCCTGCAAACTACCATCTAGAAATACTCTACTCTGTTTTAACGTAGGGTTATACCGATGATGGTAAATACTCGTGCCAAATTCCAACTCCCAATCATTATTCATAAACACTTGAAAATCAGCACTTAATCCCAAATCTATGATTCTGCTTGTGGCAATAATGTCTAATGCAGTTTCAGATGTTACACTACCATCAAACTGGTCAAAATTGAAAGCTGAACGGGAGATATTTTTATAATCTGAGTAAGATACTTGCAACTTGCTAAACACACGTTCGCTTACATTATTATGCCATTGAAGGCTATAGATTTCATTATCCCACTCAAGTTTATCAAAACTCTCTCTATCCAGTGACTCAGTGGCTGAACTAATTGATTCAGAATTGCTTATTTCAAAATCATCACTTCCTCTATATAAATTAAAATAAAGTTTATTGCCCTCAGAAAATTCATGCCCAAGTTTTAAATTAATATCGAAGAAGGAAAAGTCAGAATCATCAAAACCAAGTAATCGCTCAATGGGCTCATTATAAAATAAATTGATCAATGAGGTTCTAGCAGATAGGTTGTACGAACTTTTCCCTCTCTTAATTGGTCCTTCGGTGTTTAATTGAAGGCTCAATGGACTAAAACTGATGGATGACTTTCGCTGGTATAAGTTTCCTTCGTTGATTTTAAAATCGATAACAGAAGACAAGCGCCCTCCGAATTTAGCAGGATATGCATGCTTAAACACTTGTACATTCTTGATGGCATCTTCATTAAATACGGAAGACAAACCAAAGACATGACTTGTTTCATACATCGGTACTCCGTCCATCAGTAATAAATTCTGATCTGGACTTCCTCCTCGCACGTAAATATTATTCTGTCCTTCTCTTCCAGATTGAATACCGGATAATTGCATCACCTTCTTAAGTGGATCACTACCCATAAAACCAAACCCCTCAGACAACTGCTTATTATTCAGATAATAATTGAATGAAGATTCTGTTTCTAATTTTCTTGTTATAGGCGTTTGAATGAGCACCTCATCAAACTCGATACTAGGTCTGAGTTGAATTTTTTTGGATTCATCTCTCAAGTCACTTATTGCAACTTTTGCTGTTGAAAAACCGATATACGATATAATCAAACTGTCCTCATCGCTCGAAGCCTTATATTTGAATAGACCAATTTCGTTGGAATTAATTCCTTTACTCCGTTGCTTATTTGTGATCGTTGCTCCAAAAAGAGGTTCGCCCGAAAGTTCATCAATAACCAATCCTGTTATGTACTCAAAAGCAACAGTGGGATTGACCTTTTTTTCTCCTAGTAAGAGAATTCTGTTATTGTTTTTGATCTTATAATCAAGAGCCAGATGGGAAGATAATTCTTTCATTAGATCCTGAATGATATAAGAATAACTGTCTAATGAAATATTTTTATTGAGCGGAATTCTGTCTTCAGAATAAACGAATCTTATGTCTGTTTGGGATTCAACAAAGCTGATGATGTCTTGCAAATTGAGCTTGGATTGCTCAAAGACGATCGCCTTTTGCTCAGACTGTGCAACTGCAAATGTCTGTATGAACAACAACAGAAGACAAAATGTTATCTGTTTCATAAGATTGGTTGCGATACTACTATTTGCAGCTGATATTGCTGATTGTCACAGCTTGATTTGCGATATTATAGTTAGCGCCTCTTGTTTCACTTAACTCATTCAACACATCTTCTAACGAGCCATTATTGAAATTAGCTCTCCATGTACAAGATAAATCTACTTTTTCTGTAGTGATTGTAGTATTAAAGTGATTTTCGAGATCTTCAATTACTTTATCCATGGTCACACTTTCAAAAGCTAATTCACCTGTAAACCAACTTTTAATATTTGGAGAAGAATGAGTGTCTTTGACAAGTCTACCATTTTCGATATGCGCACTTTCATTCGCCAATAAGATAATGGATTCTGATGCTGTGGTCACTTTTACTTTACCTTCTGTCACAATGACGGATGGTGTATCTGAAATGGTATTTATTTCAAACTCAGTACCGAGTATCTCTACTGTAAGATCATCACTTTCGATAATAAAGTTCTTGCCTTGTTCTGATTTTGCAATATCAAAGTATGCTCTACCTTCAAAAGCCAACAGACGATTATCTGAGAAAGCATCTTTATTGTAGGTTACTGATGATCCTTTATCGAACATAATCAACGAACCATCTGGCAGATTAAGCTGTCCTTTGTTTTCATAAGCCAACATTTCACCTCCGGCTAGACCATCACTAGTCAGCATTGGTTTAATTGCTAGTATAGATATCAAGAGAACGGCACCGACTGCGGCTGCTCTCATCAACAGAGAATACTGCTTGGTCTGTGGTTTATCATCTGGTATTTGGGCGTCAATCATATCCCATGCAGAAGATTTGTCAAATTGTTTATAGTCCTTCAGAAAGCTAAAATCAGCTTCTTCAGTGATCATATCGTTGAGAACTTCACTGTTATCGTTGTAGTCTTTCAACCACGAATCGATTTTGTGTTCTTCAGCAGAACCAAGGATATTTTTCAGGGATTTAACGATGCTCATAATGACCGTTTATTTTGTGATTCCAAATTTTTCTCGCAATAACTTAAATGCTCTACGCATCTGATTATCAACTGTTTTCGGGGAAATATTAAGATCTTCGGATATTTCATTGTAAGTTAAACCATTTACTTTGTTCAAGACAAAAATCTCCTGACATTTAGGAGGCAACTGTCGTATCGAATTATATAGTTTCTCCTTTAAGATGGTCTTATCTGCATCATCCCCTACTGGTTCCTCATAATTTTTTTCAGGAATTAGTGTTTGGAGGATTTCCCCTTTCCTTTTTCTGGACCGAATAAGCTCTATAGCCTTGTTTTTTACTGATGTAAACAGATAATACTTTACATCCTTTTGAAGGTGAATCTTTTCTTTATTCTGCCAAAGCTTTACCAAGACGTCCTGTACAACGTCTTCTACATCTCCCTCATCCTTAAGGTACTTATAGCAAAAATTACAAAGCGGGTTGTAATAAGTGTCGAATATCGTCTTAAACTGTGCTTTTGTGAGCTCCAAGGCAGTAAATTAGTTAGCTTTCAGTATTTGTTTGGACCAAACCTCTAAAGTAAGCTTTCATCCCGCATTTTTCCAATGGATTAAGATGTATTAACTGTAGTATCTGGGCTCATCCCTTGGCTTTTAACAGATTTTTATCATTGATTCTCTTCTCTGTCCTGAGCAATCGTCTTGGATACATACATCAATATAAATCCAGCAACAATCATTGTAAGCTTTATGATTAAGCCAACTAAAGGGCCTCCAAACTCCAGAAACCGCAGAAAACTCAGCCTCAAACCAATCATAGACAAAATGAGCGCTAAAAAGCCCAAGAGAATCAACAAATAACCGATTACGGTGATGATTGGTCTGTCCATACTTTAGAATTGTAGACAAATATCCTTAAAGCTAGGTGAATCTTCAAATCAAATGATGTGTATTAAGTCCAACTGGTTTCAATCGGTTTCAATCACTTGTAGACAAAAATTGCGACAGATAAGAGAATGATATGGCAGTATATCCTAAAGTTTTAAGAAAATTGTAGTAGTTCTGAATTTGATTTGTAATGAGATGGAGTCTTTTTGTAGGGCAAACCCGATCTAAACTGTAATATCTTTGTCATGTAATTGCTAATGGTGAGTATCATTACAATTCCTTAACAATCTGTAAACATGAAAATAAAAAATGTGTTATAGATTTGAAAAGAAAGAAATGCGTCATTAAGAATTATTTGTTTAATACATCAATAATTTAAATGAGTAGATTTCCAAAAATATTTTTCATTGCTATTCCAGCTGTTCTTATGCTATCATTGGTTTATTTCTCAGGAGGAGCCATCGATACGCAAGTAAATGCACTTGAAATGCCAGAGGCTTCCATATTCGGATTTGGTTTCTGGGAAGAACAAATCTTTCTGATTGCCATGCTTTTCCTCTTTTTTCTGATGCTTGTTGGTTCAATCGTGGAAAACAGATCTAATTCCTCCCTTACGAAGTAAGCTTTCGCTCCAATTCTTCCAGACTAACGCCTTTGGTTTCTGGCATTTTAACCAATACCCAGATCAATTGTAGCACCATCATTGCTGCAAAAAACAGAAAAACAGTTGATGCGGAGAATGTTTCCAATACAGGTAAGGTAATCATTGTAATAATTGCGGCAAACACCCAGTGTGTACCTGATCCCCATGACATACCGGAATCTCTGACACTATTCGGAAAAATTTCTGAAATAAAGACCCAAATTACTGCCCCCTGACCTATCGCATGAGATGCAACAAAAGCAGAAACTAAAGCGACAACAATAATGCCTTGAGCCCCAGTAGAAAATGCCCATGCTACTCCAAGTAAGGTGAGAATGTAGCCAATTGAACCAATGATCATTAGCGTTTTTCTACCAGCCCTGTCTATTAGATACATTCCAAGTAAGGTGAATATAAAATTGACAACTCCGATGGGTATAGAAGCACCCAACACATTATCTGCTGCTATTCCCGCCTGCTCAAAAATTCTTGGTGCATAATACAGCACAAAATTTATCCCAGATGCCTGATTAAAAAATGCAAGTAAGAATGCCAACCAGATCGACTTACTAAATTTTCCACTAAAGAATGCTTCTCTTTTTCCAACCGACAATGAATCGGTTATCGCTTGCAGTTCCGTTTTAATATCAGCTCCAGGATTCAATTGCATCAACAAGGCTTTTACTTTCTCGGCACCTTGCTGTTTCATCATCAACCATCTAGGACTATTTGGAACACCCAAAACCATAATCGTATAGATAATTGCAGGAATAGCTTCTACACCGAGCATATATCTCCATGCATTCTCACCCATATATTGTCCGATAAAATAGTTGGATAAATAAGCAATGAGAATTCCAAACACAATATTGAACTGATACAAAGCCACTAATCTACCTCTCTTTTCTGCAGGAGCTATTTCTGAAATATATATGGGAGCTGCAACTGAAGAAGCACCAACACCCAAGCCTCCAACAAACCTGAAAAAAGAAAAAAGATAGGGACCAGTTGCCATTGCAGATCCAATAGCAGACAATGCATACAATACACCAATCCAAAATAAAGTCCTCTTTCTGCCTATTGCATTACAAGGAAAACCACCAAACAGCGCACCTATAACAGTGCCCCATAAAGCCATTGACATGATAAAGGTACTGTGGAAAAATCCACTTGTGTCCCATAATTTTTGAATAGGCTGATCCGCTCCAGAAATCACAATCGTATCAAAGCCAAATAAAAAACCCGCTAATGCGACAGTAATAGACCAGTAGATGAGATTGTTTTTCATGATTTCGTTTTGCGGACTTGGACAGAAGCCTGTCTAAGATAATCTACAAATTCAAAATCATCAAATCAAACTTGATTAATTGGTTTTCATTAGCTTTTGCGCATACACGCCATGATCAGAAGACTCCAATATCAAGATATATAAGCCATTGTTAACCGAGCTAAGATCAATCTCTGAATTCGTCTGAACACTGGATTGGGTAAAGAGCGTTTTGCCAGCTAGATCAGTAATACGCGCATGAACTACATCTTGAAATTGGGGATCAATCTGAATTTCAAGTACATCAGAAATCGGGTTTGGGCCAATACGGACTGCCTGTACAAATACTTCATCAGTTGCTGAAGTGATGTCTGTCATCACAATGGATGGTGAACCACCAGAACAAGGCGGGTTATCAATGACAGGGAGTGTCACATCGACAGGATCTGCCTGAATGACTTCCAAATCTAAGTTCGATTCCTCTGTAAAATATAATATAGTATCTACTGAATTAACATCCTGAAGAATATCGAAACATAAGGTTGCCAAAACAGCTGCACTATCTAAAGTAGTAGGCACCAAAAGAGGCTCGAACCAAAATGTAACGATAAGGGCATCTTCCTCATCCACCCTAAAGTCATTACATGAATAGCTGCTTATCACATCGCTTTGACAGGAATTAAATGCAATTAAAGACTCATCATATGCAAGTGTATATTGAAAAGACAAAACATCTGTGAAATTGCATGTATATACATCTACACATAACAATTCACCCATTGCTGCTGACGAATCTGATAGAAAAATTCCCACACAATCTTCATCAGTATCTGGACAATCCTGCAGATAGACACTCGTAGAAAAGAAAAGAAAACTTAAGGCAAGTATGGCTCTGGTCATATGTTTTTAGCTATTGAAACGAAGTGCCAAGATAATATTTGTAAAAGTTAAAAGGGACATCCAACTGTCGGCTATTAAGATTAAATGCATTAGAGTTAGAAATAAATCACAAGATGCGTCGGTCAACACTTTACTTTATGGAAACTTTGGAAATTTATCAAAGTCCGGTTTTCTTTTTTCAAGGAATGCATTCCTCCCCTCTTCTGCTTCATCAGTCATATATCCCAATCTTGTTGCTTCTCCTGCAAATATTTGTTGCCCTACCAATCCATCATCAATCATATTAAACGCAAACTTGAGCATCTTAATCGCCATTGGACTTTTAGCCAAAATCTCCTGAGCCCATGCAAATGCCTGATCCTCCAGTTGATCATGAGGAAAAACGGCATTGACCATACCCATTTCGTATGCTTCCTGTGCAGAATAATTTCTCCCTAAAAAGAAAATCTCTCTTGCCCTTTTCTGACCAACCTGTCTTGCCAGATACGCACTTCCGTATCCTGCATCATAACTAGCCACATCGGCATCTGTTTGCTTAAAAATTGCATGCTCTTGACTGGCTAATGATAAATCGCAAACAACATGAAGACTGTGTCCTCCTCCGACTGCCCATCCTGGCACGACACAAATGACCACCTTATTCATAAATCGAATCAGTCGTTGCACTTCAAGAATATTCAAGCGACCAATACCATCTCCACCTTCATAACCACGTTTTCCACGTACACTTTGATCACCCCCAGAACAAAATGCCCAACCACCATCTTTAGAAGATGGACCTTCACCAGAAAAGAGAATAACACCAACACTCCTATCCTCTTTTGCAAGATGAAATGCATTCAACAATTCAAATACTGTGTTTGGTCTAAAAGCGTTTCGGACCTCTGGCCTGTTAAACGCGATTCTGGCGACCCCACGACATTTTTTAAAGGTGATGTCTTCGTATTCCTTGGCTATTTCCCAGTCAATCTTTGTCATATGGTTCATTTATTTGCAAACAAAAGTAATCGATTTTAGCAGTAAGCTTTGGTATCTTTGGATAATGGTCATTTCAAAGTGGTTCGGAAGAAAAAGTTTGCCATTGTATCTAATGGCATTTCTGATTTGTCAAACTGTGCATTCCAATTCGCAAAGTAGATCAATTGTGGTATCGAAGGCGGTTGATGAAATCACCCTGGATGGACAATTTGATGAAGCAACCTGGCAAAAAGCTACAAGAGCATCTGGTTTTAGTCAAAATTTTCCTTCCGATTCACTGATGGCAAAACATGATACAGAAGTTTACATGTCATATGACGACCAAAATCTGTATGTCTTTGTCAAATGTTTAGCAACAGATGATGATTTTATTGTGCCATCGCTAAAACGAGATTTTGATTTTTTTGGAAATGATAATATCACTCTTTTATTTGACACCTATAATGATGCAACAAATGCATTGGTGTTTGGTATGAATCCGTCTGGTGCTCGTCGAGAAGCTACTATTTCAAATGCAGGTCAAAACCCAAGTGACTTTGATGAATCCTGGGACAATAAGTGGAAGGGAGAATCTAAAGTATATGAGGACTATTGGACATCTGAGTTAGCAATTCCTTTTAGTACGTTGCGATTCACTGCAGGGAGCGAAAGCTGGAGGTTCAATTGCTATCGGTTTGATACCCAGCAAAATGAAATATCGACATGGATTCCGATTCCACAAGGTAGATTTGTGATGGATCTGGGATTTATGGGCGATCTAGTTTGGGAAGAACCATTAGAAAAAGCTGGCAAGAATATCTCTATAATTCCCTATGTCTCAGCTGGCACCTTTAGAGATTTTGAAACCGACATAGAGACGATAACGGACAATTCATTTGAGGCTGGTTTGGATGCTAAGATTGGGGTTACCTCCGGTCTAAATTTGGACCTTACGGTAAATCCTGATTTTTCACAGGTAGAGGTTGATGAGCAAGTAACAAACATTGGCAGATTCGAATTATTTTTCCCTGAACGACGTCAATTCTTTTTGGAGAATGCCGATTTATTTGGGAGATTCTCTGTCAGTAGAGTCAATCCTTTTTTCTCCAGAAGAATCGGGTTGGCCATAGATCCGGAAACAGGGCAAGCCATCCAAAATAGGATTTTATATGGCGCAAGACTAAGTGGAAAACTGAACGATAAATTACGTGTAGGTGTTCTTAATTCTCAAACTGCGAGTAGTGAAAGCAAAGGTATTCCCGGAATAAATTATTCTGTAGTGACAGCAGAACAGCGCATTTCTGCTGTATCGAGACTTGCGGTCATTGGAGTCAATAAACAATTAACAGGATCTGTAGAAAGTGGTATCAATGAAGCTGATTACAACAGAGTAGCGGGCGTCGAATACAGATTGAATACAGCAAACAATACCTGGTCTGGTAAAGCAACCTATATGCGGTCGTTTACAGAAAATGGGCAAGGAAATCAAAACGCGCACTTTGCACAGTTTGTATATAACAAACGACGGTACCGACTGGAATGGGCTCAACTATTAATTGGTAGTGATTTTCAGGCGGACGTAGGATTCGTCCCCAGAAGAGATATTATATTAGTTAGCCCCGAAGGCTCCGTCAATTTTTTTCCGGATAATTCCAATGTCTCGCGTATCACGACAGGTTTTGACTCTAGATTCTTTTTCAAACTTGGACAAGACGACAATGAATTCTTTGAAGATTTCGGTTTGGAAGAGACAGGCTTCGAACCTTTCCTTGATATTCAATTTGACAATGCCTCATTTTTTGGTTTGAATGCAAATGTGCAATCCATTACATTAATACAAGATTTTGATCCTACTCGTATTCAAGACGAAGAAATTGTTTTACCTGCTGGTACTTCATACAATTTTGCAAATATTTCAGCTTCATACCAATCCGATCAACGAAAACTAGTTACCTATGGATTGGGCATAACCGGAGGATCTTTTTACAATGGCAGCCTGTTCGGCTTTCAAAGCAACTTGACCTATCAATTCAGGCCCTATGGCTCTATTGGAATGACAGTAGATTACAACCGTATAGTATTGGAAGAACCATTCTTGCCAGCTAATCTTTGGGTAGCAGGACCACGCCTTGACATTACATTTAATAAGCAATTATTCTTCAGCACTTTTGTGCAGTACAATAATCAATTTGATAATTTAAATATCAATAGTAGACTTCAGTGGAGATTTGCCCCTGTTTCAGATTTCTTCATTGTGTATACTGATAATTATCTGACAGACAACTTAAGTAATTTTGAAAGGCGGAATCGGGCAATTGTTGCAAAGTTGACATATTGGTTTAATTTATAGGCCGAGAAATGTGAACATAAACGATCATACTATGAAGGTAATGGGTGGTATAGTATAGTCATGTGTGATGCACGAAAAAAATCAAAAAATGAACCTTTCAAAATTTGATAAAAACATCTACTAACTGTCAAAATATTTGTGGATGAAGATGTTGCCTGTTAGTGAAACATTCTATATATTTGAAAATGGGTAAAACAAGAAAGGTTGAAACTTACAAGGAGTATACTGCCAAATTCTTAGATACCCAACCAAAGAAGGTCAGAGACAAATTCATTTGGACTTTCCAACTCATAGAAGAGATTGAGAAAATTCCAACCACTTATCTCAAACATATTGAAGATGGAATTTACGAGGTACGTGTAAAACTCGGTTCAAACATTTACAGAGTTATGGCATTTTTTGATGATAAAAAACTTGTCATAACGATAAACGGTTATCATAAAAAGACTCAAAAAACACCTAAATCGGTAATATCTAAAGCAAAAAATATAAGAAAAGAATATTATGAAGAAAAATCCTAATACTAAATCACTAGAAGAGCTAAAAACTAGATATTACGGTAAAAAAGGTTCTGCTGAGCGGATAGAACTTGAACGTGGCTATGAGGATTTCAAACTTGGATTTATGATTCGAGAAGCAAGATTAAAATCAGGTTTAACCCAACAAGAACTTGCAGATAAAGTTGGAACAACAAAGTCTTACATTTCTAAAATTGAAAATAATATAAAAGAAGTAAGAATATCTACACTTAAAAAAATAGTTGAATTTGGCTTAGGGGGCATTCTTGAATTAAAGATAAAACTCAATTAAAAAAAGCACCACACATAACACTACGTGAGCTCACCATACAGCCAAACGCAAAAGCCAACGCACAGTACGGCGGCTACGATTATCCGTTAGCAATAATTAGACTAAAGTGAAGTATATAATAATAGTAATCTTATTGATCAACGTAGTCATACTTAATGGACAGCAAGACAAAACTAATTTGCTAAAAGATTTAATGGCGAAATCAATAAACTGCAAAGGGAAAAAGAGAGTGTGTAATTTCTTGCTTTATGCCAAAAATTCGAAAACAGGATTTGAATTTAATAAGGGAATAGGGGTTATAGGTAGAAGTGAAACTAAAATTGATAAAACATTTCAGTACAAGATTGCAAGTATTACAAAAACAATGGTTTCCACAATTATACTACAATTAGAAGAGGAAGGGAAATTAGATATTGATGATCCAATAAAAAAATACTTAGACAAAGTTGATTTCGTAAACTATGATAATTTACATATTTACAAAGGTAAAAAAAGCCAAGACTCGATTACTATAAGTATGTTACTAAACCATACATCCGGCATTTTAGATATATTCAATGACGCTGAATTTAAATTTTACCTAAGTGTCTTTTTCAATAAAAAAAGACAATACACTGCTGAAGAAATCTATCAAAAATACTTCGATTATAAGCTAAATACCAAACCAGCTAATTTACCAGGTAAAGGATACAATTATTCAGATATAAACTATATGTTGTTAGGATTTATTATTGAAAGCGTCCTGCAAAAATCATTACCTGAGGTTCTTAGAGATCGAATTATAATACCTTTGAAACTAAACAATACGTACTTCGAATACTACGAGGAATCAAGAGGAGTAGGAATAATGACAGACTCTTATATAAACAGAACTAATATTACCAAAAATATAAATACCTCATTTGAATGGTCTGGAGGAGGTATTGTATCTACTGTTAAAGAGATGGCTATCTTTATTCAAGCCTTATTCAACAAACAACTACTTAAATCTGAAAGTTTGATTAAAATGATGGATATTTCTTCTACTGCAAAGTTTGGGGGTAAATATGGACTTGGTCTTGAGCAGTATAGAATTAAGGATAAAATATTTTATGGTCACTCAGGAGCTTATGGATCTTTGCTGTTATTTTCCCCTGAAGATAAACTTATCATTTCACTTAATGTTGGACAAGGCAATCCTCCATTCAGTCTTGGAAAAACAGTCTATGACATAGCCAATATTATTGATGAATAACTATTGCTAACATGCGATAGGTGCAAGCAGATTTTAAAAATTCCAACGATTTGATAAAAAGTAAAAGTCAAATAATAATTGCCAATCAAAAAAGCATAGAGTCTTTCAGACACATTGCTTTTTTAGCCTCCCTCTATCTTTTCTCACCCACAACCCCATTTAGTCGATGAATTCAAAATTACTCTTTAGCTATCAATACATTTTTGAAGATCAATTGCTCCAAGAAATTGATAAAATAGGACTTTACAAAAAAATAACTAAAGGAAGTACAATGATGGATATAAAGGACACCATTGCATTTATGCCTTTGGTACTAGATGGTGCTATTAGAGTCATGAATGAAGATGAGGAAGGGAATGAATTTTTACTCTATTATTTAGAAGTCGGTGATTCATGTAGTATGACCATGACTTGCTGCTTAGGAGATAAAAAAAGTAAGATAAGAGCTGTAGCAGAAAAAGAAACTCAAATCTGCATGATACCAATTCATATGATGGAGGAATGGCTCATAAAATATAAGACTTGGCGAAAATTCGTTTTTGATAGCTATGACATTCGACTCAAAGAAATGTTGGAGGCCATAAATACTGTCGTGTTTCATAACATGGAAGAAAGACTATACAAATATCTGAAAGACAGGGCGATGGTCT
>CAYNMW010000068.1:0-22278 GCA_964398295.1 uncultured Saprospiraceae bacterium
CCAAATACAAGAATAGATATAATGATGGTTTGTATAGCGCTCTTCATCGTGTGTTCTGTTTTCAAATTTGTTGTGTCCTGCTCTAATCAATTATTAGACATATCATTAGTGTCTTAATAATTAAGTCCTTCTTATACAAAACGAAATATAAGGAAAATATGCTGTTTTAATTTAGAAAACAAAGGTTGAGCAAGGAGTATTTCTCCGATAAATGATGAAAAGGAAATCTCTAATCACAACCCAAATCCAACCTTGATTGAGGATCATTATTTGGAAAGCACTGACCTGAGAGTACTTCAGTAGGCGCATGTCTTTGCAGATTTGGATCCTTAAGCGAAGTCTTGAGGAAGAGCAACAAATTATTTCTTTCCACCTCAGTCAGATTTACTGGTCGGAATAATGGAGACAACAAATCATTAGAAATTCTAGAATTCTCTGATGTTGCTTCAATCTTATAATCAACAACCTCTTCTAGTGTACGTTTGCTGGATCCATGGAAGTAAAATGGTGCATCATCCATATTATACAATTGAGGCACCTTAAATTTAAAGTTATCTTCTTCTTTTAATGTAAATCCTCCTCTACCTAAATTTCGTTTGTCAGATATAAATGCATCAAAGGATGGACTTTCATACATATCTTTCACACCGAGTGTATGAAATTCAAGAGATCCAAGATTGGGTCTGTAATGACAATTCGAACATCTTGCTTTACCAAAGAAAACCAATGCTCCTTCTTTCTCCTCAAGTGACATAGCATTTTGGTCACCTTTTAACCATTTCTGGAATGGCGCTTCATCTGACATTAATGTTCTGATGTATGCAGATAATGCCAAAGAAGCTTGAAATTGATTGTAGCGGTTTTCTGGCTCCACATCTGGAAAGGCATCATCAAACATGATGGTATATCCATATTGATCTAACAAGTCTTTATTGATCGTTATGCGATGTGTTTTTATTCCTTCAATGTTCTGCGTTTCTATACCATGGAAGCCCAAATCATTCAATTCTGTATCTTCAGCATTGTGCCATACGTCTTCTGTACCAACATTCACTCCAGTAGAACCAAATTGTCCATTCCAAAATGTATTGGTGACAAAGGCAACATTGAGCAAGCTTAGTGGACGAGCACTCTGAACATCCAATTCATTTTCTTGGTATTCATTGCTTTTTACACGCATTTCACCATTGAAGCCGTAACCAACACCTCCGTCAGCAATTCCTTGAGCTGAGCCTGGTCTGAATCCTGCAGTAGGTAAATGGCAACTAGCGCAAGAATACGTACCTATACCTGAAGCCTTTACAGCATCCATTGCAAGCCCAGTATCATAAAAGATTTGCCTCCCCAATTCTACTTTTTCTCTAGTTAATGGGTTTTTAGGATCCTGAGGTATATTTGCCAGATCGTTAGCTGCTGGTAGAATGTAATAGGAAGCATCTCCAGTTTCAGAAGCATCTGCTAAGTAGTTACGTAATCTGGTATCAAATTCAACAGTATCTGATTTCTGATCTTTAGCACAAGATATGAGCAGAGTGAATAGTAGTACGGATATAAGTAGTCTAAACAACATGGAATACAATCGATTTTAAGAATGTCATATTACAGAATTAGCAATATGAAGTAGTAGATTCCCATTATCAAGACATAAAAATATAAAAAGGTCACTATAAAAACGCTAACATTGTAAGTATTTAAATTACTTCATATGACGAAAACGACATTAGTGATCCTGGCAGCAGGTATGGGTAGCCGATATGGCGGTTTAAAACAAATGGATTCTTTTGGTCCAGCAGGAGAGGCTATCATCGATTATTCCATTTATGATGCCATCGAAGCAGGGTTTCAGAAGATTGTTTTTATCATTCGTGAATCATTCAAACAGGACTTTGTTGCCTTTTTTTCAGGCAAGTTTGATGATAAAATTGAAATTGCCTTTGTGACACAAGAATTGAGTCACATTCCAGCTGATTTCGAAATCAATCCTGAGCGCGTAAAACCCTGGGGGACAGCACATGCCGTAGCACGTGCTAAAGAAGAAGTAGAAGGCTCTTTTGCAGTCATCAATGCAGACGACTATTATGGCAAAGAAGCCTATCAAACACTTATGTCCTTTTTTAACAGCACGTCTAGCGATACCACAGAATACTGCATCATTGGATACTTTTTAGAAAACACGCTCTCTGATTACGGCACAGTTAACAGAGGAGTTTGTGCAATGGATGATCAAGGATATCTTGAGTCGATTGAAGAATGCACCAAAATTCTGAAAGAAGAAGACGGTGTTATCCGATTTCCTCAAGACAGTGATGACAGGAGAGTACTCGATTCAAAGACCTTGGTATCAATGAACATGTTTGGATTCAAACCTTCTTATTTTGATTTTTTTGATGAAGAGTTCTCTAGCTTTTTGCGCAACTATGGCAAAGAATTAAAGAGTGAATTTTATATACCCACCTTACTGGATACTTTAATTAAAAGTGAACAAGTAAAACTTAAAGTACTTGAATCAGAGTCCGACTGGTTTGGTGTGACGTATCAAGATGATAAGCCTTTCGTGGTAGAACGCATCAATAAATTGGTTGCATCTGGAGCCTATCCAGAAAAATTGTGGTCCTAATACAAAGACATGAATGTTGACGGCCAACACTTCAGAACTATTTGGTTAAACAAGTCGGATGATTCTATTGTAGATATTATTGATCAACGATGGTTGCCTCATGATTTTCGTATCGAATCTCTCCAGACAGTCGAACAAGTAGCAACAGCCATCAGAGACATGCATGTACGCGGAGCAGGATTAATTGGTGCTACAGCAGCTTATGGTATGTACTTAGCTTGCCTTTCGGCGAATGAAGGTTTACAATTCAACAAAGAGATAGACCAGTATGCAGATGCCTTGTTGAAGACAAGACCAACGGCTGTTAATTTAGGATGGGCAGTACAACAGCAATTGAAGCTATTGAAAAATGATTCACTTTCTTATAAGGAGAAAATAGAACAGAGCAAAACCTTGGCTATAGCAATAGCAAATCAAGATGCCAAAGCTTGCAAAGACTTAGGTCAGCATGGATTAGAATTGTTGAAGCAAATTGCAAGTCATAAAGAAGGGACTGTCAATGTCTTGACTCATTGCAACGCTGGTTGGCTGGCCTTTGTAGATTACGGATCTGCGACAGCTCCTATTTATGCAGCCCATGATGCTGGTATAGATGTACATGTATGGGTTGATGAGACTCGTCCTAGAAATCAAGGTGCCAGATTGACGGCATGGGAACTAGGTCAACATGGCGTCCCACATACAATCATAGCAGATAATGCTGCAGGCCACGTGATGCAGAGAGGCTTAGTAGACATTGTCATCACAGGTACAGATAGGACGACCTACACAGGAGATGTTGCAAATAAAATTGGAACCTATCAAAAGGCCCTTGCTGCAAAAGACAACAACATTCCATTTTATGTTGCATTACCATCTTCCAGTTTTGACTGGGAGATCAAAGACGGAATTAAAGAAATACCTATCGAACAACGCAATGAATCGGAAGTACATGAAATCCAAGGATTATCTGATGATCATAAAATTGTGAAAGTTCGATTGTCTCCCTCAGAAAGCCCTGCGGCAAATTTTGCTTTTGATGTTACTCCAGCGAGATTGGTAACTGGACTCATTACAGAACGTGGTATTTGTACGGCAAATGAAGAGGGGATAAGGGAGTTGTTTCCTTGAGTCCAAGGTACTTCTCAGCCAAAGGCTGATCGACCTTTGGTCGGAGTGCCTTGTGTTTATAGAGACCACTCGTATCGAGCCAACAAGTGGTTGAAACCACTTGGACTTAATCTTTATGTTCAACATTTTCATTGTATATACAGCAACAAAAAAAAAGAAGCTCCACTGGGGAGCTTCTAAAACCGAATAAGCATGAAAAAACTATCTACTGTTAAAGTAACGATAATTAATCGTCAATGTTTTATGGGACCTATAAAACGTCTGTTAATCAATTCTTAAATTGACAATGAGTCAAACATATTATAATTAATCTTTATATGTGGCTATTAATGCAATATTGATAGGCATTTTCTAGTCTTATCATGTTTGTCCGACATTTACAATCTATACTGATGCTAGTTTATATTGGGGAAATAGATCGAGTATCATACACGAAAGATTTGTCTCCTGTTCATTAAGATTCCCCAAACCACTTTCTATTCTGTATAAGTAACTCATTATCAGTTAACTGCTGCAAAATGGAGATTCAAATTTTTATGTGAAATCTTTCCGCTAAAACTTCTATATTTGCAGCACTTTTTTCAGAACCACTGTATAGATACATGGTTAACGCTAAAAACTTAAATAACATAACAGTATGCAAGGATCAGGATTGATTAAGTTTCTTCTAGTCGTGTTGGTGATTATCTGTGTGATGCAATGCAGCTATATCATTCCCACAAGAAACGTAGAGAATGCTGCCACAGAACATGCAGAACAGGTTGCCAATAACGCACCAAGTACTGTAGACAAATTCGAAGTCAGAAAGGAAGCACGTACCAACTATCTTGACTCGATTTCAAGCGAAACGATTTTTTCTATTCCTCTCGTCAAAGATTATACTTACGATGAATTGAAAAAACAACAATTGGCCTATGGTTTGGATCTAAAAGGAGGCTATAGTGCTGTACTTCAGGTGAGTTTGAAAGACATGCTCATGTCTCTGTCTAACAACACAAAAGACCCTACTTTTCTGCAAGCTATTGCTAATGCTGATCAAGCATTACTAGATTCTCAATCAGATTATATTACTCTGTTTGGGTCAGAATTCAGAAAAATTGCTGATGGTAAAAAATTAGCAAGATTCTTTTATAGAAAATTAAGTGAGGATGCCGATGGAACAGGAGGGATTAATACACAGTCATCAGACACAGAAGTGATAAATGTCCTTCGACAGAAATCAAATGAGATGGTTGCGCTTACATTCAATATGCTGAAGCAAAGAATTGATAAACTCGGAGTTGTTCAACCAAATATTTCCCTTGATGCCGCAAGAGACTTGATTTTAGTCGAACTCCCAGGTGTGGATAACCCGGAGAGAGCAAAAAGTATGTTACAGTCTAGTGCTGTACTCGAATTTTGGGATACCTATAGAATTAATGATAGTGGTATTGCGAACGCATTCACATTAGCAGATCAAAGATTGAGTGCAGGTGCCGAGCCAGTTGTTGAAGAAAGAGTGAAAGAGACGATTATGGTTGCTCAATATGATTCTATTGGAAATGTGATAGACTCAATTGAGCAAGAGCTAGATGTTGCAGACGATTCCTTTACAAATCAAGGCCCACTATTGAGTTTGTTAGCTGTTAATGCCACGGGCGCTAATGGTTTATCCGTAATGGGAACAGCAGAAAAAAATAAGAGAAATGCAATCTCTGAGTTGCTCGAACAACCGGAGATTAAAGTCTTATTTCCGTCTGACGCTGTATTTGTATGGGGACAAAAACCAAATAGAGATCTTGAAGGTTATGTCACCAAAGAACATTCCTTATATCTAATCAAAATGCCTGCAACTGGTAATGCAAGATTAGAAGGAGATCAAATTACAAGTGCTGGACAAGCACCTGATCCAACAACAGGAGAAATAAAAGTAAATCTAGGGATGTCCCAAGCTGGTGCTAAAGTATGGGCAGATATCACAACGAAAGCCAATCAATCAGGTAACAGAGAAGTTGCCATAACTTTGGACAGAGAGGTGATCACTGCACCACGAGTAAATCAGGCTATTTTAGGGGGCAGAACCGAGATCTCAGGTAATTTTACGGTACAAGAAGCATCCGATTTAGCAAGCATGCTTGAAATTGGTAAGCTACCTGCAAGTTTGAGTATTATCCAATCTTCAAATGTAGGACCATCACTTGGTAAGCAAAATATACAACGGTCTCTTATATCCTTTGTAATAGGTATCGGAATGGTACTTCTATTCATGGTCTTTTATTATGGAGGTGCTGGTATCGTTTCGATCATCGCATTGATTGCGAATATGATTTTCATCTTCGCAGCTCTCGCATCCTTTGGTACGGTATTAACCTTGCCAGGGATTGCTGGTATCTTACTGACAATTGGTATGGCAGTTGATGCCAACGTCATTATTTTTGAACGGGTACGTGAAGAATTAAGAGCAGGTAAGTCTTTATTAGCCTCCATACAAGATGGATTTAAGAATTCATATTCAGCAATTATTGATGCCAATGTCACCACATTTTTCGTGGCTGCTATTCTTGCCTATTTTGGTCTTGGCCCGATAAAAGGATTTGCAGTTGTATTGATGATAGGTGTGTTATCTTCTATGTTTACCGCTGTTTTGTTAGGCTTAATGATGATTGATTGGTGGACGAAGAAGAGAGAAAAAAATATGACTTTCTGGACTCCTCCTTCAAAGAATGCTTTTGCGAATTTGAACATTGACTGGATCGGTAAAAGAAAGATAGCTTATGTTATTTCAGGATTTTTCATCATCGTTGGACTTATTTCAATTTTCACAAGAGGTTTTGATCTAGGTGTTGATTTTAAAGGTGGTTATAGCTATAATATCGAATTTGAAGGGTCAGCTGACACAAATAGAGAAGCGATAAGTCAAGCACTTACTGAAGCAGGTGTTGTACCACATACTGTAAAAGCGGTGGACACAAGGAATACCTTCAATATTGTCACGTCTTACTTAATTGATGATCCAGCGGAAGATGCTGATGACAGAGCAATGGGGGCAATATTTGGTGCCGTAAACTCAATGTCTGGTGGTGGATTAAATTTTGATAAATTTATTGCTGCTGATGCAGAAGGTGCAACACATGTTGTGGCCTCAAGTCAGGTAGGACCTACAATTGCAGATGACATTAAAAAGAGTTCAAGACAAGCAGGTGTTTTCGCACTGTTACTCATCTTTTTGTACATCTTTCTAAGATTCAATAAATGGCAATATAGTCTGGGTGCAGTTGCAGCATTGGTCCATGATTCCTTGATTGTGTTGGGTGTATTTTCTCTTCTACATGGAATCTTACCAATTTCGATGGAAATAGATCAGGCATTCATTGCTGCGTTACTTACAGTAATTGGGTATTCCATTAATGATACAGTGGTCGTATTTGATAGAATACGGGAATACTTAGGGATTTACACAAACAAAAACACCGACGAAATCATCAACTTAGCTGTCAACAGTACATTTAGCCGTACGGTCATTACCTCATTGACAACCTTGTTTATGGTAGCGGTCTTGTTGATTTTTGGTGGAGGAAGTATTAAAGGTTTTGCACTAGCACTAGTGATCGGTATCTTGGTAGGTACCTATTCTTCTGTATTTGTGGCAACGCCGATATTAAGAGACTTCTCTGATGAGTTAAAACCAAAAGCGACAAAAGCCAATAAGAAAAGCTTCTCAAGAGCAAAAGCTAAGACTTAAGTATAAAGCCTACGATATAGACAAACAAAAAAGCTTGACTCTGCTATTACAGAGTCAAGCTTTTTTAAGTTAAGACATATACATGTTCGATTATCAAACGTTCTCATATAGTGTATCAGTTGATTCTGTTTTGAGCTATTGATGAAATTGACTATTTTTCTAAACAATCTACTGTAAATCAGTATTTTAAATACATGAGAGCGAATTTAAGTTACTTCCTTTTACTCTTTTTAGTTGCAGGCTGTGTCTCTGCTTACAAGATAAATAGTGGCCTCGATGCGTATGAATTGAAACAATATTCACGAGCAATTCCTATGTTTTTAAATGAATATGAAGAAGCAAGAGACAAAGAAGAAAAGGGAAAGACTGCATTCTATCTAGCCAAATCTTATGAACGAGTCAATGATGATGCAAATAGTTTGAAATGGTACGAGAGAGCATCCGAGTACGAAGCTGGTGTTGATGTATATAAATTTTTAGCGGAAGCCTATAAACGACAAGAACTTTACGATAGAGCGATTAAAGCATATCAAATATGGGAATCCAATGGAGGATCTAGTCAGGAAGCAAGAAAACAAATCGATGCTTGCAAAAAAGCAAAACAATGGTTAGTAGCTGATAAAAATACCATCGTTGAGGAGTTGTTTGTCAATTCTACATCTTCAGAATATGCACCTGTCATTTATGATGATGAGTACATTGTTTTTTCTTCTGATCGTCAAGGTTCTACAGGAAACTCAATTTACAATTGGACAGGTAATCAATTTTCTGACTTATACATCACTTCGATAAATGGAGCGCAGCCATTGTCTTTTGACAGCAACATCAACTCTGAACACAACGAGGGAGTTGCCTGTTTCAATTCGGATTTTTCTGAAATTTATTTCACAAGATGTTATACAGACGAAGGAGATGATTTTTGTCGCATTCTTTGGTCCTTTAGAGAAGGCACAGGTTGGTCAGAACCAAGGAGCGTATTTAATATGAAAGATGATGTCAACTATGGTCATCCTACTTTAGTCGAAAATGATAGTGTTCTGGTGTTTAGTAGCGATGATCCAACAGGGTTTGGCAATTATGATTTATACTATACCGTCAAGGAAGATCAAGAGTGGTCTGAGCCTGAGCTAATGCCTGAAAGCATCAATACAGAAGGTAATGAGCAGTTCCCAAGAGCAGAAGGTGATACCTTGTATTTTTCCTCGGACAACCTGCCAGGTCTGGGAGGTTTAGATATTTTCAGAACGCAATTGTTAAACGGTAGATGGACGGCTCCGCAAAATTTGAAAGCGCCTATTAACTCAGGTGCAGATGATTTTTCCCTAGTTGTTGATCGCAAAGAAATGTCAAAAGATCCACAAACTGAATTCGCAGGATACTTCAGTTCATCCAGAACTGGATCAGGTAATGATGACTTGTATAAGTTTGCAATATATACTGATCCAGATGGCGAAAAACCAGTTGTAACCGAGGAACCAGTGGAGGAAGAGCCGACTGGCGTGATCGATAAAGAGAAAGCAATTTTCATAGCGGTACGTGTGGTTGTCAAAGATTACGAGGACCCAGAAGATCCTAATTCGGAAGTTATTGGTAAAACACCAATAGATAATGCTGATGTGACTGTTGACTGGAATGGTAAAAATGAACGTTATAAAACGGATGAAAACGGAAGAATAATTCTGAATGGTGATTACGAGAGTTTGTATAAGCTAAATGGCCGATACGAAGGATATTTGTCAAATTCGAAGGACTTTAAAACGCCTAAAAAGGAAGATTTATCTGGTTCTGAAACATACAATGTGGAATTGGTCCTTGATAGAATTTTCTACAATAAGGAAATTGTACTAGAGGATATCTTTTATGATTTCGAAAAGTGGTTTATCCGAGACGATGCCAAACCGTCGCTAGATACACTGAGTCAATTAATGCAGGATAATCCAGATATAGCCATTTTACTTGGTTCACATACAGATTGTCGTGGACGCCCAGAATTCAATTCAGAGCTTTCAGACAGAAGAGCCAGATCAGCCGCTGACTATTTGGTTACAACAGGCATATCTCCTTCACGAATCGCCTACAAAGGATTTGGAGAGGATAAGTTGGCTGTCGAATGTGTTTGTCAGTTGTGTACAGAAGATCAACACCAGGAGAATAGACGAACTACTTTTACCATTTTATTAGAATAAGAGTCAATTTATTGTAGGGTCTTGTCTAAGAATTGTGGTAGGAACAAATTCTAATCGTCTATATCTTTGGATAGTAAATCCAGAATATCTAAGCGGGAGTCATTATATCAGATATTCAGTTCACGCCCTACTATTTATTTAACAAGTAATCAATGGCAACAATGACTCACGCAATTGACAAAGAAGACACTTCCTACACAAAAACTTCTAAGTTGAAAGCAGTTAAAGGTATTCATACCAAAGGAAATTTTCCTAATCAACAGATCGTTCAACACTTTCCTAAAGTTATTTTTCAGACTGATAAAGATGGTTGTTATACCTACTTAAATCAGAGCTGGGAAGAATTGACAGGCATCCCTGTTGAACAAGCATTGGGAAAACATTACAAGGTGTTTCTGAATAGAAAGCAAAATGAAGATGTCAACCAACAGTTTGAACATTCAGAAAAAACCAAAACAGCAATCATCGAATATGATTTCAAAGGCAATAAGGTTTGGTATGAAATATCAATGTCTGTATTGTTAAGTGCTGACAAAGAAGTAATTGGCTATTTCGGTTGCTTCAATGATGTGACTTATTTGAAAAATGTAGAATTGGATTTACTTAAAAAGAATGAACTTCTTAAAGCGCAACATAAAATAATTGAACAACAAGTTGATAGTTTGTCGCTAAAAAACAATGAACTTCAAAAGTATATTGAAACCAATTTGGAGTTGGAGAATTTTGCATATATCGCTTCGCATGACTTGAAGGCGCCTTTACGGACTGTAATGAGTTTTTCACAATTGTTGAAGAAAAATCATTACATGTGTTTAGATAGTAAAGGTCAAAATTACCTCAATATCATATCTGAAGCTTCTCAGGATATGATTCACTTAATTGACGATCTTTTAAAATATTCAGACATCAGTACAAGTGAATTGAATTTAGCCAATACTGATCTGGAGCACATTGTAAACGAAGTATATATTAGTGTTCATCCAAAGCTAAATGCGATTGGTGCAACACTTGCAGTGGATGAATTACCAAAGAATTGTACTGTTGATAAACAGAAAATGTTTCAATTATTCAATCTTATTCTAGATAACTGTATAAAGTTTAGATCTGATAAACATCCTCTTGCAGTAAAAATAACTTCAGAAGAGTTAAAAGATCATTGGGTTATTAATATCTCAGATAATGGAGTAGGCATAGACCCTCAGTTCATTGAAAAATCATTCGAATTGTTTCAAAAACAACAAACGAATGATACCAGAAGCGGGACAGGGATAGGCTTAACTATAGCAAGAGCAATTGTCCGACTTCATGATGGAGAAATATGGATAGAATCAAAAGAAGGAAAGGGAACTGAAGTAAGTTTTACCATTAGCAAAAATCTAAATCAAGTCAATTTATAAAGATCATCACCCACTTCCAACTCTTAGGGTTATAAATCGATTTGTGACTCTAAGGGTTGTTTTTGCTAGCTAAGTAGACGAGAACAAGACGATTGCAACTCTAACTTTAAATAACAATATTTACCATTCGATTCGGAACAACAATAACTTTCTTTATTGTCTTACCGTCTACCCAAGGTTGTACAAAGTCAAGTGCTAATGCTGTCTTTTCAATAGTATCTTTATCGGCTCCTGTATCAAAACTTGCCATACCTCGTTTTTTACCATTTATACAAATAGGATATTCAATCGAATCTTCGACTAGATATTCTTCATTGTGCTTGGGAAAAGCTTCCAGATGTATAGAATTTGTATTACCCAAAAGCTTCCAACACTCTTCTGTAATGAAAGGAGCAAATGGCGACAAAGCTAATGTTAACTGTGATAGGATTTCTTTATTCACACAGCTGAGTTTTCTCAAGTCATTCACACAAATCATAAAACTACTCACAGCTGTATTAAAGGATAAGGACTCAACGTCTGCATTTACCTTCTTCAACATCGTATGAAGTGTCTTGAGTTCTTCTTTGCTAGGAGCAGTATCGGACAATTCTTTCTCTGTCAGGAGATTCCAATATTTGTTGACAAACTTATATACTCCATCAATGCCTTTTGTATCCCAGGGTTTTGATTGTTGGATGGGCCCTAAAAACATTTCGTACATCCTAAAACAATCTGCCCCATATCGATCAATTACCTCATCTGGATTAATGACATTGAATTTGGATTTTGACATTTTACCAACTTCAGAAAAAGTCACCAAGGCTGTTTCAGGACCATCATCTTCATGAGGAGTATATTTACCATTTTGATATACACCATTCCCACATTCAAATATTGCGTCTTTGTATTCTGGACGCCAATCCAAAAATTTATTGATACCATCAATTGTGAAATATGATTCATCCGAACCATAATCTTCTACAAATTCTATTTTGACTGGTATGCGTACGTAGTCGGTTATATCACCTTTTTCTATGATGCCTGAACACACAAATTTTCTATAGCCATCTTGCTTTTCTTTTAGAAGGGCGATAAATTCTATACCGCCTTGTATCATTCCCTGATTCACCAATTTTTTGAAAGGCTCTCCTGTTGGTACCAGACCTTTGTCAAATAGGAACTTATGCCAAAATCTGGCATACATCAAATGGGCAACTGCATGCTCTGCACCACCAACATACAAATCAACATCTTGCCAGTAATTGACAACCTCTTGGCTTGCAAATTCATTCTCGTTTTTCGGGTCCATAAAACGTAGAAAATACCAGGATGAACCAGCTACAGCAGGCATGACATCAGTCTCTCTTGTATAACCGTCTTGATTTACCCAATCTGTCATTCTTGATAATGGAGACTTACCTTCTATGCCGGCGCTCAGATCGTCCATGTGTGGTAGGAGTAATGGTAACTCCGATTTATCAAGTACTGTGACTAAACCGTTCTTGTCGTATTTAACAGGGAAGGGTTCTCCCCAATAGCGTTGCCTGCTAAAATTCGCATCTCGTAATTTATAATTGATGCTTGCTTTACCCAGACCTCTTTCTCCAATAACCTCACACATTTTGGTAATGGCATCTGGAACTTCCATTCCATTGATAAAATCAGAATTGATGATGATGCCAAGTTTATCCGATAAGGTGGCTCCAGGGTATTTTGTTTTGTCCACAACATCAATGATCTCCAAACCAAATTTCTTTGCAAATGCTTGGTCCCGATCATCATCAGATGGGACAGCCATGATAGCTCCTGTACCGTAATCTTTTAGCACATACTCTCCGATCCAAATTGGGATATTCTTTTCTGTGAATGGATTGACAGCATATGCACCTGTAAATGCACCAGTGACTTCTTTGTCGGCCATTCGCTCAATTTCGGACTTGGATTTTACATAAGCGACATAAGTATCTATAGCGTCTTTTTGTTCTGCAGTGGTAATTCGAGCAACGAGTTCATGTTCTGGAGCAAGGACCATATATGTCGCACCAAATATTGTGTCTGGTCTTGTAGTAAACACTTCAATGTCATCATCGTGATCTGCGATTTGAAAATGTACACTTGCGCCTTCTGATCTTCCAATCCAATTTCGTTGAATTGTTTTCAAGGAATCAGACCAATCGATTGATTCTAAACCATCCAATAGTCGTTCTGCGTAAGCAGTGATTCTCAAATACCATTGCGTCATTGCTTTTTGGACTACAGGATGGGCACCACGTTCTGACAGGCCATCTTTGACCTGATCATTGGCGAGCACAGTGCCTAGTTCTTCACACCAATTTACATATCCGATTTTTCTATAGGCAAGTCTGTATTCGGTGAGAATATCTTCTTTTTCCTTTGCGGAAAATGTAGACCAATCTTCTGCAGTAAAACTTTCTTGATAAGAGCTTGCAGCTTCTGTATTTTTATTTCCGTCAGCTTCAAAATCGGCAATTAGTTCTTGTATTGGTTTTGCAAGCTGTTCTTTTGTATCGTAATAGTGATTAAATAATTCAGTAAATATCCATTGTGTCCATTTATAGTAATCTGCATTGCATGTTGCTATTTCACGAGACCAGTCAAAGGATAATCCCAGACTATTCATTTGATCTTTGTAACGGGATGCATTTGTTTTAGACGTGTCTGCAGGATGCTTGCCGACTTGTTTTGCATAACCTTCTGCTGGAAGTCCAAAGGCATCCCAGCCCATAGGGTGTAGCACATTAAAACCACTCATTCTTTTGTGGCGAGTAAAAATATCTGAAGCAATGTAGCCCAATGGATGACCGACATGAAGCCCTGCTCCAGAAGGATATGGAAACATATCTAGTACATAATATTTGGGTTTGTCACTCTTGTGGGTGACGGCATAAACCTCATTATCCGCCCAAAATTGCTTCCAGTGTGATTCAACTTGCTTTGAATTGTAGTCCATAAGTGTATAATAGGCTGCAAAAGTAGAGAATGACTCGATGATTTCAAATAAAGAAGTGGATAACTGATTGGAAAGAATAATGTATTTGCCCGACCATTCAAACATTCATCAGAACAATTCAGATCAGTTTTTAGCGATTTCAATAGATAAAGGTTTGTAAATCAGCAAAGCATTGATAGATTTAGTGCTAAACAGTAAATGTTTTATAAACATTGTTTATATATTAAACATTATTTACGAAAGAGCTTTTATGGCACCATCTTCGAGAAGACAACGAGAAATAGCAATGATGAAAGAATCTATACTTTCAGCTGCTGGGGATCTATTTCAAGAGCATGGATACGAGCAAACGACTTTAAGAAAAATTGCGCAGAGCATAGATTACAATCCTGCAACTATTTATAATTATTACAAAAACAAGGAAGAGTTATTTTTTGCCTTGCAGGAAAATGCATTTCAACAGTTTTATAAAGAGTTTATTGATTTACATGATTCCAAGCTAAAAGCAGAACAAAAGCTCCGGAAGATGGGAGAAGCCTACATCCGCTTTGCTGTAGAAAATCCATTGCATTATGAACTCATGTTTATTATGAGAAAACCAATGAATGCCGCTGAGGAATTAGATCCTGAATGGAAAATTGGCGCTCAAGTATTTGAATTGTTGAAAGTAATTATTCAGCAATGTATCGAGGAGGGGAGTCTCAAATTCTCGAATGTAGAGTCTGGGGCTTTTATGATTTGGTCTCAGGTTCATGGACTGGTTTCTTTACTAATCATGGATCGTATGCATATGATCGAAGAAGACCATTCGGAAGTTTTACATAAGGCTTTTAATTTGTTTGACTCAATGATACACGCCTATGATTAAGAGATATTGTACACTTATAGTGCTGGTATATTTGCTTAACCCAGCAATTGGTCAATCACCAATACTGCAATCCTATTTGGAGGAAGCGATTGAAAACAATCTTTCTTTAAAAACACATGAATATGCTTATCGTGTACAACAAAGTAAGTTCGAACAGGCAAAGACCATGAATTCATTTAGCGGTGACATTAATGCTAGTTATTTATTGGCGAGAGGTGGTAGAGATATTGAGTTTCCTGTTGGTGACTTGTTCAATCCTGCCTATGCAACATTAAATCAATTGACAGGGTCATCCGAATTTCCGACTGATCTGGAAAATGTCAATACCGCTCTCACCCCAAATGATTTTCTTGATGCCCAATTCCAGATATCAAAACCCTTGATAAATAGTAACATTCGATTCAATAAAAAAATACAGAAAGAATTATTGCATCTTGCCTCAATAGATAAGGAGATTGAGGAAAGAGATTTAGTTATGCAAATTAAAACTGCATATTACAATTACCACAAAAGCATTCACGCAGAAACAATCCTGGATGAATCAGAACACCTACTCAATGATGTAAAGAATGTCAATTCTAAATTGATAAAGTATGATAAGGCTACTCCAGATATTCAATTTGATGTAGACTTTCAATTACAGTCATTGGAGTCACAGCGTTTGATCGTCCGACAACAACAAGAAACGGTACAGGCACTATTTAATTTGTTACTGAACAAGCCGTTTGATGCTGACATTCGGATCGACTCCATGTTAATTGAAAATGAATTATTGGAACCATTGGATTTAGACAGGCTGCAAGTTCTTGCCGTAAATACAAGACCAGAATTTGATCGAATAGATCTTGCCAAGTCCGTTAATGAGTTGGATATCAAAAGGACAAAGAAAGACGGGAGATTCGAGTTAGGTATTCAGGGAGGAGTAGGTGTTCAAGCTGAGCAGTTTGATTTCACGCGGTTCGGACCTTTATTTACGCTTGGCTTAGGGGCGTCATTGAATTTGTTTGATGGAGGTACAAGAAAAAAGAGAGTAGAAGAAATACATATACAACAAGAAATTCTAGAACACAATCGAGAACAACTGAAACAGAAATTCGAAATTGAAGTAACGCAATTATATTATGAGTTGCAATCTATTGAAGCGCAATTGGTCTCTGAGCAAGCGGCAGTTGATTTTGCAAAAAGAAGTTATCAAGCAACTAAAAAGAGATACGAAAATAATCGTGCCATTCTCATCGAAGTTATTCAAGCACAAAACAGAATTACAAGTGCAGAGCTATCTAATGTGTTGACCCAATATGATTACTTGATTAAACGTGCAGAAATCAATAGAGCTATTTCTAAATAATAAGCAAGGAACACCAATGAAAATTAAATATAGTATTCCAATAATTATTCTTACCATTCTGACTTTCTCCTGTAAGGAACAAATAGAAGCAGAAGATTCTGACGATACCAGTATAGATTATACACTCGTAGAAACAGCAATGGTAGAGGTGTCCAATGATCCTATCCCTTTATACAGTATTGGTAGGGTAGACTCAGATAAAGACATCAAGCTATCGTTTAAAATTGGTGGTGTCATTATGGATGTCTTTGCCGATGAAGGTAATTATGTGAAAAAGGGAAAATTGCTAGCTCACCTGAGAACAACAGAAATAGACAATCAGGTGTTTAAGGCAAAACGTGCCTTGTCAAAGGCTGAGCGAGATTTGGATAGGACTAGATCGATGTTCGCGGATTCAGTAGCTACATTGGAGAATGTGCAGGATTTAGAAACCTTAGTTGAGGTCAGTAAATCTGATGTTGAAATTGCAGAATTTAATCAAAATTACGCCAAGATCATTGCACCCGAAAATGGAAGAATTATACAAAAGCTAGCAGAAGCAAATGAATTGGCTGGACCTGGACAACCCATCTTTGTACTTGCTTCCAGCAAAGGAGCATCAGTAGTAAAAGCGAGTTTTTCAGATAAAGATATTGCAGCGATTAATTACGGTGATGCTGCAGACATTGTATTTGATGCTTTTCCGGGTGAAACATTCAGAGGTACTGTTACACAAATTGCTGAATCATCAGATCCGATGACAGGAACATTTTTCGTTGACATATCTGTACGCTCTTCAAAAAAGAGACTAAGAAATGGCTACGTAGGACGAGTTAGCGTACTTCCAAAACAAACAAAGTCCTATTATAAAATACCTATTGATGCAATTGTAGAAGGCCGTGACAATAATCTCGTTTTATTTGTACCAGACAAGTCAGATACTATTGCTCATAAATTGGAGGTGAGACCATTTAAAATTACTTCCGATTATGCTGCTGTCTATAGAACTGGAATACCAGAAATCAATGAAGTCATCACTCGAGGAGCACCGTATTTGCAGTCCGAGGATAAAATAAAAATAAAGCACAACTAACTGATGAATTTAACGAGTTTAGCTCTTCGTAATGCACAGTTTGTTATCATCATTCTATTGATTCTGATTGTGGTGAGTGTGCGTTCATTTTTGGAAATGCCGCGGTCTGAAGATCCACAAGTTGATTTTCCAATTTATATAACTACAGTAATTTATCCAGGGACAAGTCCAGAAGATATGGAAACACTTATTGTGGATCCAATAGAAGAAGTGCTTACTGATATAAAAGACATTACGGCCATCAGAACAGACATTGCCGAAGGAATTGCATTCATCACTATTGATGCAGAATATGGTATAGATGCAGATGACAAATTCAATGAAGTTGTCCGTGAAGTAAATTCTATACGTGGAGAATTGCCAGATGGAATAGTCAGATTCGAAGTTGATCAGATAAAGCCGGCAGAACGAGTGAATTATAAATTATATGCACTCACATCTCCCAATGTCTCCTATCCGAAATTGAACGAATATGCCTTGCGACTGGAAGATAAATTTGAACAAATTTATGGAATAGGTGACGTGGCGATAGAAGCAATGCCAGAATTGGAAGTACGCATTTCGCTCGACTTTGAAAGAATGGCTGCACAAAATATATCTCTTACTCAAGTTGCAGGTATTCTACAACAAGCCAATGTCAATTTGCCTGGTGGCGATATAAGTGCAGGTGCGAAAAATTTTTCCATCAAAAGTTCTGGATCAATCAAAGATATCGAAACAATAAAAAATACTGTAGTTGCAGCGGGCAATGGAAGAGTTGTTTACCTAAGAGATATAGCTACAGTGACACAGACTCACGAAGAACTCAAATGGAAAGCGGAGATGAATAGGGAAAGATGTGTATTTGTGGGTCTCAAATTGCGCCCAGGTTTTAATATTTTTTCAGTTGATGAAGAAGTGAGTTTAATTGCTGATGAATTCGAAAAGCAATTGCCTCCTAATATACATATGAATCTTGCATTTGAGCAGGTATCAGGAGTTCAGGCTAAGATTGATGGTTTTTTCAACAGTCTTCTTCAAGGTATTTTATTTGTTGGAATTGTTATTCTATTATTCCTTGGGTGGAGATCAGCATTGATCATCATTACATTAGTACCTATTTGTATCATTTTAGCATTGGCTGTATTAAATACTTCAGGCTTTGGACTTCAACAAATATCAATTGCAGCCTTAGTGTTAGCACTTGGTTTATTGGTAGATAATGGGATTGTTGTCATTGAAAACATCAACCGATTTATAAAGGATGGGTATTCAAAGGCCGATGCAGCACTTAAGGGAGCAAATGAAGTAGGACTTGCCGTGTTGAGTTCTACGGTGACTACTGTTCTTTCCTTTTTTCCTTTGACACAATTAGGTGATGCACCAGGTTTATTTATACAATCATTACCGATCACAGTTATTCTGACATTAATTATTTCGTTTGTTTTGGCACTTACTTTTTCGCCCATCATGTCAAAGTTGTTGATGTCAAAACGGCAATACAAACAATCCTATGCAGACAAGTTTTTTACATGGTTTACCAATACATTTTATTTACCAGTATTAAAGTTTGCTTTACGCTTTGGATGGTTTGTCATATTGGTCGCCATATTAATTACTGCTGGAAGCATCAGTTTGTTTCCAAAGATTGGTGTTAGTTTTTTCCCTACTGCTGATAAGGCACTACTATTAGTTGATGTAGATACACCTCAAGGGTCCAGTTTAGAAGAAACGGAGAATGCTGTACGGTTTGTAGAATCGCTGGTTGATACCTTAGAAATAGTTGATAATTATGTATTGAATATAGGCAACAGCAATCCTCAAATTTACTACAACAGAATACCTAAATTATTTAATAAACAGCATGGCCAACTATTGATTAATTTAAAAGAATGGGATCAAAGAGAATTTTATACCCTGATTGCAAATTTGAGAAAACGCTTTAAAGAATATCCTGGAGCCAAAATAACTGTAGAAGAATTAAAGAATGGTTCTCCAGTCGTTGCTCCAATTGAAATTCGATTGCTTGGTGATGATTTAATGGAATTAAGTGATGTGGCAAATGATGTCGAACGAATTTTAGAGACTACGGACGGCGTAATAAACATCATTAATCCGCTTAGTCGGCAGCAAACGGCATTGAACATAAAGTTGGATAAAGAGAAAGCTGGACTACTCAATATATCATCGTTGACCTTCGACCAAACAGTAAGAGCAAGTTTAAATGGTTTACAAATAGACCAAATTACACTTGAGGATCAAGAGGATTATAATGTCATTCTTCGAATGCCTTTTGATGATAAACCAGGTATTGAAGATTTGGATAAAATATATATTGCAAATCGGATGGGACACAATATTCCGCTTAGGCATATTGCTTCAATAGAATTTGATGAAAGCCCTCCGAATTTTTCTCATTATGATTTGAGGCGATATGTGGCAGTGACTGGTAGTCTTAAGAATCTGGACAATACCTTAGCAGCTACTGATGTGATAATTGAGAAATTAGATAAACTTGATTTACCTCCTGGAACTGAAATTGTTGTAGGTGGGGAATTCGAAGAGCAGCAATCGACTTTCGGTAATTTAGGTATCATTTTAATCCTTGCACAGATTGCTATATTCGCGGTGCTCGTGTTGCAATTTAGATCTGCTATTCAACCACTCATTATATTTGCCGCAATTCCGTTAGCCATTTGTGGATCTTTCATTGCTTTATATTTGACGGGCTGGCCGTTTAGCTTTTTTGCATTTATCGGTTTGATTAGTTTGATTGGGATTGTCGTCAATAATTCAATCATCATGGTAGATTACATCAATCAATTGCGTCAGCGTGGAGAAGAATTAATTCCTGCTATAATACTTGGGAGTACGAGAAGATTCAAACCAATATTACTTACGACGATGACAACAATACTTGGATTGCTTCCACTTACCTTACAAGCTACAAATCAATGGTCTCCATTATGTTGGACAATTATAGGTGGCATGATTTCGTCTACATTATTATCCTTGCTTGTTGTGCCTATATTATATAAATGGTTTAGTAGAAGAACAATACAGGCATAAATAGAGTACCATCAAGTAGGGTGCATCTAGTCAGATCAGATTTAAATATATGATGAGGCAGCCAAAGGTGTGTATTCAAGTAATCTAAGTTTGTATGCCCATACTGCTAATTCAGTCGTTCTTCTAACCTTCAATTTGTTACAAAGATTTAATCTATAAGGATCAATGGTGTGAGATGAGAGGAATAATTGCTTGGCAATACTGGTCATAGAATTTCCTTTTGATAATAGAATCAATACTTCAGTTTCTCTGGGACTTAAATTTTGGCTTATGATTTCTTGCTTAGCGCCTATATAATGTACACGCAAATCAAAAGGCGAAATAATGAGGAACAAGAGCAGAGAAAGGCACTGGACTAGGCTTACATATTGCCAATGAGTTGGTTAAAATTAACAAAGGAATTATTGAGGTAACAAGCCAACTTGGACTCGTCTCTAGATTTGACATCGTCTTACCCTTGAGAGCCTGATGCAGCATATTCAATACAAATAATTAATCTGCCAAATTCTCCAATTCTCCATTTGCATGTAGTGCAAATCTACCTTTATCCTTACCATGCACTTGCTCTCGTTTAGGCCATGGCCATCCACCAAATTCATCCTTGCGATAATCTGCAAATGCTTGTTGAAGTTCAGCTTGCGTATTCATGACAAATGGGCCGTGTTTCGCTACTGGTTCATTGATAGGCTTGCCTTGTAATAATAACAGATAGGCATCTTCATTTCCATTTTCAATTGTGACGGATTCAGCTGGATTGACATCGAATTTGTAATTAGAGTCTATTTTTTGTCCTTCAATATTTAAATGACAACCGCGATAGAAATACAAGCTTCTGTTTACGCCATCAACCTCTGCGGCAGTTAAATGAAGCTTAGCATTTGCCTTTATTTTAATTGTCAAAATAAGCACGCCATTTGATGGATTTGCAGCCCAGGAGTCAGGTGGTGGTGGAGGGGAGTTGTGATTTTTGTAATTGCCAGAAATCACATCAATAAATGATTGTCGCTCTTGGTCATCACTTTCTACAACTTGAGTAATGGTATCCTTCCATAACATCTTAAAATGTGGATCAACAAGTTTGCTGACAGCTGGAAGATTGAGCCACACCTGAAAGATTTCCAGCGGATTTGGTTTGTCTTCATGAACTAATGGAAACATCTCTGAGTGTTGCACTCCTTTTCCAGCAGTCATCCATTGTACATCTCCTTTACCAAATCTACCTGCAGCTCCTAGCGAATCACTATGATCTACAATACCTTCTTTATTGATCGTGATCGTCTCAAATCCCCGATGTGGATGGTAAGGGAAGCCAGGTATCTTACTTCCATGATACATCCTAAATCCATCCTTGATAACAAAGTCCTGACCAATTTGTCTTCCAGCCAACTGGTCAATCGGCATCCTCATATTTGCTTCACCTGCAGGATATTCATCCCTGTGATAAGCGCAAAATAAAAATGGATCTTGTGTCTGCCATGGAAAACCGAGTGGTTGAATTGATGATAGTTTATCTGACATGAATTCGTATTTGTATATACAACTCTATTTATAGCATAAGAGTTTATTCAGTATCACAAATTCAATCAAACCATCAATCACTTCGTCGCAAACGCAACTAAAATTCACCTTTTAGCGCTCCAAATTGATTTATTTTGAATACCAGAATATGGTATATTTAACTTCAAAAGAATATATGGCTAAGAATACATCAATAATTCTTGGAGAACATTGTTGTCAGAATATTACATGAAAGAATGGATTTGAAATCAAAATTAAAAATTCAATAATTGAAGATCCAATGTGTCTCGACCCATTGTCATTTAGTTAAGAGAATTACAAAGCGCCGTTAGGTGCGAAATATTTGTAGCACGGTGCGTAAGCGCCGTGATACAAGGTGTAAATAAATGTCATTTGGCGGGATTTTTTGTAAAAATCGGGACAAATGTAATTTGGAAAAA
>CAYNMW010000069.1:0-22097 GCA_964398295.1 uncultured Saprospiraceae bacterium
GACATTTTTGATGAAATGAATTTTGAGGTAAGCAAACATGAGATCAGTGCATTTTTCAGAAAGCCAGAGCAAAAACAATATCGATTGTGTAAAGACCAATTCTTACGCAATTTTCTTTTGGGGATGAAATTAAGATACAGATCTTAGTCAGAATAGTGTTTGGTGTAGACATCAGAATTGCAGTTGAGGCGATACTGTAATTCAATTCTAATTACCAAGAAAATTTGAACCGTTTAAGGACAACTTTTCTCGAAATTTCAACTTCTGCTATGATCTCATAATAACGCATTAATAAAGCTAAATTCATATAACCTTGATTTTTAATATGTTACTGTTGTTACTAACAAGCTGTGGATAACTAATAATTTGTCGATTCTTCATATTAGGATTTTTTTTCATTTATTTGTAGAACATTCATTGACTTCCATGGCGGCATTTTAGGGAATGAATCAATTTGAACAGTTGAAGTTCAACTTATTCAATAGCAGATATATATACATTAAAATTCATTATATATATATTTTTTTATAATTTATTGCCAGAAGTTTTTTTATATCAAAACAAAAGTCAGATATTAGAGATTATTAATATATGACACCAACTGTATAATATTGAAGAGTAGTATGATTAAGGACCACGTAGCAGAAGAACCAATTCTAGTAGACAATCCAAATCGATTTGTCTTATTTCCAATACAACATGATGATATTTGGAATTTTTATAAAAAGTGTGAAGCCAGTTTTTGGACAGCTGAAGAGATAGATTTACACCAGGATCTTACAGATTGGGACACCAAGTTGAATGACAATGAAAAACATTTCATTAAGCATGTCTTAGCTTTCTTTGCAGCAAGCGATGGGATTGTTAATGAAAATTTGGCTGAGAATATGGTCAATGAAGTCCAATACACAGAAGCTAAATTCTTCTATGGATTTCAGATTATGATGGAGAATATTCACTCCGAAACATATTCTCTTCTCATAGACACCTATATTAAAGATACAACGGAGAAAGACTATTTATTTAATGCCATTGAAAACATGCCATGTGTCAAAGAGAAAGCAGACTGGGCATTCAAATGGATAGACAATGGCAGCTTTGCTGAGCGCTTAATTGCGTTTGCAGTTGTAGAAGGCATATTCTTTTCCGGTTCATTCTGTTCTATATACTGGTTAAAGAAAAGAGGCTTAATGCCTGGCTTGTCTTTTTCTAACGAATTAATATCAAGAGATGAAGGAATGCATTGTGATTTTGCCTGCCTTCTCTATAACGATCATATACAAAATAAACTTCCAAAGAAAACTATAGAAGACATTATCATAGATGCAGTAAAAATGGAGCAAGAATTTGTTTCAGATGCATTACCCGTCAACTTGATAGGTATGAATGCTACGATGATGTGTCAATACATCGAGTTCGTCGCTGACAGATTACTTGCCCAACTGGGTAATGACAAAGTGTACAATGTCGACAATCCATTCCCTTGGATGGATTTAATCTCTCTACAAGGGAAAACCAACTTTTTTGAGAAGCGAGTCGGAGATTATCAAAAATCTGGAGTGCTTGCAGACAAAGACAAACAAGTCTTTAGTTTGGACGAAGACTTCTAAATTCAATTAGAAAGCCTACTCAAAATTTTCAGGTCTCAAAATAAGGCTAAGGCTCAGGTAACCTTATTACTTAAAATTAATAATCTAACACACACTGCCCATGAAAGTGATGAAACGTAGCGGTAAAACCGAAGATGTCAGTTTCGATAAAATTACTGGCCGTATTAAAAAACTTTGCTATGGATTGGACCCAAAATATATTGATCCAATAGGTATATCAAAGAAGGTCATTCAAGGATTATTTGATGGTGTCAAAACCACAGAGCTAGATAATCTTGCAGCAGAAACTGCAGCTACAATGTCAACCAAACACCCTGACTTTGCCCAGTTAGCAGCAAGAATTGCAATTTCCAACTTACACAAGAACACAAAAAAATCATTCTCCAAAACAATGATCGATTTGTACAACTACATCGATCCAAAAACAGGAGAAAAAGCTGGTCTGATCAGTGATGATTTGCTCGCCATTATCGAAAAGCATGGAGAACAAATTGATTCTGCGGTGATTTACGACAGAGATTACAACTTCGACTATTTTGGCTTTAAAACATTAGAACGATCGTATCTACTACGTATGGATGGGCATGTTGTAGAGCGACCACAACATATGTTGATGAGAGCTGCTCTTGGTATCCATGCAGAAGATTTAGAATCCGCATTTGAGACTTACAATTACATGTCTGAAAAGTGGTTTATCCATGCGACACCTACCCTATTTAATGCTGGCACACCTAAGCCTCAATTGTCTTCCTGTTTTTTATTGACAGCAACAGATGACAGTATTCCAGGAATATTCGAAACACTTACAAGATGTGCTAAGATTTCACAATCTGCAGGTGGTATCGGCTTAAGCATACACAATATTAGAGCCAAAGGAAGTTACATAAAAGGTACTGGAGGCACATCCAATGGCATTATACCAATGCTACGTGTCTATAATGATACTGCCAGATATGTCGATCAAGGTGGTGGAAAACGAAAAGGCGCATTTGCGGTATATCTCGAACCATGGCATGCTGACATTTTTGACTTTCTTGATCTGAAAAAGAATCATGGGAAAGAAGAAATGAGAGCAAGAGACTTGTTTTATGCAATGTGGATTTCTGATCTCTTCATGGAGCGTGTCAAAGCTGACGGTGAGTGGTCATTGTTTTGCCCAAATGAAGCCAAAGGATTACATGAAGTATACGGTGCAGAATTTGTTGCCCTTTATGAAAAATATGAAGCAGAGGGTCTGGCACGAAAAACAGTAAAAGCACAAGACCTATGGTTTTCCATCTTAGAATCTCAAATTGAGACAGGCACACCATATATCCTGTACAAAGATGCGTGTAATGAAAAATCAAACCAGAAAAACCTCGGTACGATTAAATCATCCAATCTGTGTACAGAAATTGTAGAATACACATCCCCGGATGAAGTAGCGGTCTGTAATCTTGCTTCTATTTCACTACCCAAATTTGTCGATGATGGTGTTTTTAATTTTGACAAATTATACGAGGTGTCCAGAGTTGTCACTCGCAATCTCAATAAGGTAATCGATATAAACTACTATCCTGTCAAGGAAGCTGAAAACTCAAACATGAGACATCGTCCAATTGGCATCGGTGTACAAGGCTTAGCAGATGCATTTCTTAAAATGCGATTTCCATTTGATAGTGCAGAAGCCAGACAATTAAACAAAGATATATTTGAGACTATCTACTTTGCCGCTTGTTCTGAATCTGCAGATTTAGCGGTTAAAGAAGGACCTTACCAAACATTTGAAGGGTCTCCTGCAAGTAAAGGTATTCTCCAGTTTGACATGTGGGACGTTGCCCCTTCTGAAAGATGGGATTGGGATACACTTAAAGAGCAGATTAAGAGCACAGGTCTAAGAAATAGCTTATTGCTTGCGCCTATGCCAACTGCTTCCACTTCTCAGATTCTAGGTAACAATGAATGTTTTGAGCCTTATACAGCTAACATCTATACAAGACGTACTCTATCTGGAGAATACATCATAGTCAACAAACATTTGTTACGCGATCTTATCCGACTTAATCTTTGGAATGAAGATATGAAGGAACAATTGATGGCAGCAAATGGCTCGATTCAAGCTATTGAGGGTATTCCTGAAGACTTAAAAGACATGTATAAAACAGTCTGGGAGTTGAGTCAAAAGGTAATCATAGACATGGCTGCAGAACGAGGAGCATTTATATGCCAGAGTCAAAGTCTAAACTTGTTCGTGGAGAATCCTAATTTTGGCAAGTTATCTTCCATGCATTTTTATGGCTGGCAGAAAGGATTGAAAACAGGTATGTACTACCTCAGATCTAAAGCTGCTGTTGATCCAATCAAGTTTACACTAAGTCAAAAGCATCAACGTAAATTTGGTGCGAATGAAGCAGATGCTGAGAATCAATTAGAAGAAGTGCCAGATGGAGAAGTCTGCACAATGGAAGAAGGCTGCTTGATGTGTGGTAGTTAAGAAAAGAAGTTTGTTCTTTAGTGATATAAAAAGAAGGCACTGCTAGCAGTGCCTTCTTTTTTTCATATCGAATCTTGAAGTTTTTTCAACTCTGCCATTTTACCAGCATTAGCTAACGACGCTTGCTTAGGCCAATGAGTAGGATCAGCGAGACCATATCTTGCTCCAGCAGCATTCAATATCTTTTTCAACTTAGTTTTTGATGCTTTCGACAAATCACCAAGTGTTTTGATTCCAGCTTTTTTCAATAAGGATTCAATTTTTGGTCCAACACCTTCAATGAGTTTCAAATCATTTTTATTGATTGATTTGATGATACCCATTGAACGTAACTGCTTTTCAGCTTTAGAGTCAGAACCGTCTTTCTTCTGGTATTGGATCAGTTTTCCCCATTGGCCTTTTGCAGCATATGATGCTTGTCTAGACCATGTTCGTACATCAAGAATTTTATATTTATCACCATGTTTGTCCAATAAAGCTCTGATTTCTCCAGGAGAATAAGATGCCAGGTCAGTCCAACTTTTGATGCCTTCTTTTATGAGCAGTTGATTCATTTTGGGCCCTATGCCTTCGATCAATTGATAGTTAGTCTTCTTTAATTTACTGTTTAATTGAATATTGAGCACCTCTGCTTTTGCAGTAGATTTTTTGGAAGACTTCGCTCTTGAGATAGATTTTTTCTTTGGTGATTTCTTGGTACTTTTTCCTCCATCTAATTCATCCTGAAGGTTTGCCAATCTTGTCCAATGACTTCCTGTTGCAAGCTTAGCTTGACGTGTCCAAGTCGATGGATCGATGTGCGAAAGGCCTTTTCGAGAAGACAACAATTCTTTTAGTTGTCCAGGAGTCTTGGCTGCTAAGTCTGACCAATTTTTGATTCCTTTTCTTTTGAGCACAGCTGCTGTCTTTGGTCCAATGCCTTCAATTATAGTTAAATCGCCTTCTTTGGCTTTAGCGAATTTTGCTGATGAAGTTAACCTTGAGGTCTTACTTGTCGACGCTTTGGTCGCTTTAGATTGACCTTTAGCAGGCTTTTTGCCTTTAGCTGCTGTTGGTTTAGACTTTGAAGAAGAAACAGCCTTTTTGGCTCCAGTTGTTTTACCAACTTTTGTTTTTACTGCTGATTTAGTTGATGATTTTACACCTGTTTTCGATTTTATTTTTGCAGTAAGTTTCTGAGCTCCTTTTGCCTTAGTTTTAGTCCCAGTTTTTTTGGATTTTTTAGTTGCTGCTTTAGCTCCAGCTTTTTTACCTATGGTCTTTGAGCCTGTTTTCTGCTTTTTCTTTTTGGTTGCTTTTTCTTTTTTACTTGCTTTAGAAGAAGCTTGCTTAGTCTTTGATTTTTTTGCTTTTTTACCAGCATTCTTCTTTTCAACTAAGGCAGCCTTTTTCGTTATTGAATTGTACCCTTTTTGCAGAGCAAGCGATTTTTCTAGTTTAGCAATTTTCTTCCTTAGAGTTGATAATTCAGTAGAATGAGTAGCAGCAGAATTGGTTCCTAATTCCTGTTGCTCATAATCATTGCCTTTTAACAACGCTAGCTCAGCTTCAGTTTGTAGTAATTTATTTCTTAAAGAAGCAATGGCTGGACTCTCATCTGAAATCTCTTTTTGTTCATATGTCCCTCCTTTTGACAATGCCAACTCAGCTTCCGTAGCGAGTAATTTATTTCTCAACTGTGCAACTACAGGTGCTTCTTCTGCACTGGCTTCATCTTGTTCATAGCTCTTTCCCTTTTCCAAAGCCAACTCTGCTTCTACTGCTGTAAGTTTACTTCTCAAGCCTTCATTATCAGTGGATGCCAGCTCAGCTTCAAGTTCTGCAATTCTACTTCGCAGTGTGGCAATTTCAGGAGCTTGAGTCAATCCAGAACTTAATCTAGATGATTCTCTAGGAGCAACATCTGCGCCTATCTCATCACTAGATTTCGAAGGTTTGTTTTTTTCAGCAGCTAACTCATTTTGTAGTTCCTCTATTTTTGATTTCAGGCCATCCACTTCTGATTCTAATGCTGGATTTTCTAGTGTTTGTCCTGTATTGGCTTCTGCTGAGTGGACACGATGCTGAAGATCTGCAATTTCTTGTTTGTATCTCGCTCTTTCTTCGTCGAATGAAAAGTCTGATTCCGCAGAAATTGATTCTGATTCTAATTCTTTAGCCTTATATGTATTTAAATCTGTCTCTAAAGCTTCGAAACGCTTCTGCTCTCTGAGTTGAGTAGATTCCAGATCTCGAACGCGATTTTTATATCCTCCAAGCAATCTAGACCCAAAGAACCAGCCAAGAATAAATGGCAGTATCCAGGGTAAAATCCAATGAGCGTCGCAAAATGAAAACAATATTGACATGACTAGAAATTATGATTTTGAAATAGTTACCTCAACTCGATTGTTGGATTGTTGCTCAATTTGTTCGTTTTCGCCTTTTGAAATAGTAATCAATTGCTCGAGGGCAACCCCTTTATCAATCAAATAGGCTTTTATCTGATCTGCATATTGATAACCTCTTTTGATGTTATCTTTAGAACTACCTGTTGCATCAGTGAATCCTGTAATGCGCACTTTTTCACCTGAACCTTTAACATGCTTTGCAACTTCTTCCAGATGCTGATTTGTAGCTTCAGTCTCGATAAGTCTATTGTCCTTCAGATAAAAAGTCGCTGCTTGCAAGGTGTTGCTTGTTTTAATCTTTCCATCAACTAAAACGTCTAGTCTAGCCATTCTTTTACAAGTTGAATATTCTTCTACATCAACTTCTTCGATATCGATGACAATATTCTCCTCTGGCAATAGACCATTGAATAACGCTTTAATGGATACAGCACGGTTTCTACCCAATTCTTGATCAGATGATTCTACGGGATTATAAAATCCAGTTACCAGTAATTGATTGTCTGAATTGATGAGTGCTAATAATGAATCTCTGTAGGATGTCCAGTTGTCGCAAGCATTTGCATTTGGGCTAGACCAATTAAAGCAGATTGGACATTCTGTGTTGGCTGCTGCTTGAGCTGGTATTACTTTAGAATGATCACATTGTTTGTAATCCGTCCAAAATTTCCAACCCAATATGAGCCATGCAATTAACGCTAAATAGCCTAATATTCTCATTTTGATTTAATTACACTAAGATAAAGGAAATTCGAAGTAAACAAATTCCCTTTAATTTGTAATAATTATGTGTACTTTTATATTAATCAAGTATTGAGCCACTTTATTTTATTGGACAAACTTTACAAATTGTCAGAAACTGGTAGATGGGCACGACTTTACGGCAAATGCCGGTATTTATTCCTGTATCCTGCTATATAATTGGTATTGTAGTAGGCTCTTATCTAAGTTTTGCAACTTGGCTGTACCTTGCCTATGCGTGCATTTTATTGATTGCTTTAATTGGGTATACATCAAATCAACCTGTTTTTATAGTGTCCTTAATGTGCTTATTTGTTGCATTTGGGATGCATGCGGAGCACTTTTATCGTCAATGTATTCAATGCCCAATTTGTGAATTACACAATAATAAGGATGTCAACATCAAAGCAATTATATCAAGTGAAATTACAATTAGTGCAGATGGAAAAGTAAATCGATTTACGATAGATACTGGGAAACACAGGAAAATTAGACTACAGGCGAGTACTATTGACTCTGCTGCAAACCGACTCTTAATCGGCGATCAAATAAACATAACGGGCAAATTACAAACTATCCAAGCTCCCAAAAGCCCGCGTCAATTTGATTACAAACGGTTTATGGAAAACAAAGGGATACAGTATCAAATCAAGATTAAAGAAATACAGTATTTACCCAATTATCGGATTTCACTCTTCAGAATCATTCAACAAATAAAATCCGTTTGTAAACGCAAAATTAAAGCACACATTACGAATGAATACGCCCAACAAGTTTGTTTGGCGATGGCATTAGGTGAAAAAAAAGCACTAAATCATGACATTATTCAGACATTTCGCCAAACAGGTACAGCTCACTATATGGCTGTATCTGGTTTACATGTGGATCTTGTTTCTCTTATACTTTTAAGTTTTTTTCGGTATTTGAATATTAAAAAAACTGGATGGAGGATAGTTAAATTCCTATGTTTTGCTGCTTTTATCTGGTTTTATGCGTGTCTGGTTGGGTTAAGTCCATCTGTAATGCGGGCGGCTTTTATGTTTAGCATTTACTCGTTTGGGAGTATATTTCATCTACCTACCAATCATTGGAATACTTTATCTCTCACAGCGGGGATACTTTTAATATACCAACCTTCTTTTCTTTATGATGTAGGGTTTCAATTGTCATTTATTGCTGTGATCAGTATTGTAGTGTATTATCCGTTTATAGCAAATTATTTTCGTTCATCTCCATGGTTGTTGAATAAATGTATGTCTGCCATAGTTGTTACGTTATCCGTACAAGTACTGATTTTCCCACTTAATCTCTATTATTTTCATCAATTCCCATTGAATTTTATTATAGCAAATTCCTTTCTCTGGTTATTTGCGATCCTTTTTATTTATGGGTCATTTTTCTTGATTGCTATTAGCTTTATTAGTGGTTCATTTGCAAACTTTGTAGGGGAATTAATTGGTTATACTTCCTCTACACTCGAAGTAAGTCTTCAATATATCCAACAATTTGATTCGCTTATCCTAACTGACATTTGGCTTACGGAAGCAGAGCTAGTGTCACTTTATCTTGCAATTATATCTGGTACATGGTTTATGTTCCAATCAAAGAAATTAGCCTTTATCTGCTTTTTTGTGACTTTAACCTTAAATGCAGAATTGTACTTTATAAAGAGGCAACAATCACTTTCTACGGCATTTATATATGTCTACCCCACATATGGAGAATTCAGAATAGACTTTATTTACAAATCGAGCTGTTATACATTTTCCGAATCCGACACTGCACTCACATCCGCCATTCAGAATAATCGGTCTTATCATTCAATTAATCAAATCCACCAACTAAAGATTGATGAATGCTACGAAGACGATAAGCTATGGAAGGTTGAAAATGCGTTTGAATTTTTTGGACATACAGTATTGGTACAAAAGGAATTACCTATCAAAAACGCATGTCAATATGATTTCATTATTGATTTGCATTTATCTGAAATCACTTCATGCCATGAAACTATTTACATTCATAACAATACTAAAACCCAATCAATTCGGAATGCTCATCATCTCCGATCTCAAGGAAGCTTTATGCACGAAATTGACATTTGATGAAATTCAATTCGAACTATTACACCAATAAAGAAAAAAGAACCTATCTCTTAGTTGCATTCATTCTAATCACTATGACTAGCGTACGAGTGTACATTCATCATCAGACTCCAAATCATCATTCATCTGTTTTTAATAGAATTACGCCTCAAGTAGATAAGGAACTACCCATCAACAATTTGAATAAACTGAATCAAGAACAAAGAGTCAAAAAGAAACAATCAGAGGCAAAACTAAATACGACCGCATACCTTCTTCATGCATCGCCATTTGATCCAAATGAAGTTGGTGAATCCGAATTGACGAAAATGAAATTTCCTACTAAAGGCATTCAAAATTTATTAAAGTACAGAGCAAAAGGAGGTTCCATCAAAACGGTTGCTCAATTTAAACGCATTTGGGGCTTTGAAGATATTGAAGAGTCATTCCTTGATACCATTTTATTGCTCCCTGTACCAACTAACCATCGCCAATTTGATACTCCCATTTTCAATGATAGAAATAAAGAAAAAGAAAAGGCTACATTTTACATTCCCAAAAAGACATACTCGCCAAAAATTGTTGACATCAATCATAGTGACACTACAGAATTAAAATCATTAAAAGGTATTGGTTCGTGGCGCGCAATGAAATTAATCGAATTCAGAGAACAACTTGGAGGCTTTCATTCTATCGAACAACTATCATCAGTCGGTTGGCTTCCTGACTCCGTTTATCAATCAATCAAAGCTCAACTTAGAGTAGATAGCACAGCGATAAAGCAAATAACCATTAACCATTCGAATCTGAAAGAATTGAGTAATCATCCATATATTAATTTTGCTAAAGCTAGAATGCTTACCAATTACATAGTAGAACACGGCCCATTGAACGATAAGAGACAATTGTATACAATGCGTGGTTTAGACAGTGCCTTTGTCGAGCAAATACTACCCTATCTTGATCTTAGTATTGATATTGATCAGAATTCGTTTTAATACGTCGAAATCAAGTATGTTTGCAGAACAATTTGAACTTCAATTTGTCAAAGATTAGTGAAGAATCTTAGAATACTCAACAAATATATTTTTCGGTACAAATGGCGTTTGCTCATCGGCATCGTATGTGTTACATGTTCTAATTTTTTCAAAGCCAGAGTTCCATTAGAAATAGGAAGAGCACTTGATTTTGTTTTAACGGAAGTGGAAACATTCAAGAGTCAGTCTGGAAGTACAGACCTGTTTACAGAAACCCTAGGATCACATTTATTTAAGTTCGGAATTACTGTACTTGTGTATGCACTCATCATGGGAGTATTCATGTACTTTATGAGGCAAACGATTATTTACAATTCCCGTGTAATTGAATACGATTTGCGGAAGGACATTTATGATCACTACCAGAAGATGGATATCAGTTTCTACAAAAAACACAATACTGGTGACCTGATGTCACGTATTTCTGAAGATGTCACAAAAGTTCGGATGTATCTGGGACCGGCTTTGCTTTATGGCATCAACCTGGTATCCTTATTTGCAATGGTAATTTATGCCATGATCACTACTAATCCAACCTTGTCACTATATACACTATTGCCATTGCCATTTTTATCCATATCCATTTACATGGTTAGTAGTGTCATCAATAAAAAAAGTGAACTGATACAAGAACAGCTTGCTACACTGACAAGCTTTACACAAGAATCCTATTCAGGGATTAAGATTATCAAATCCTATGTAAAGGAAAGATCGTTCAGCAATGCATTCGGGGATGAGAGCGAATCCTTTAAAGATAAGTCAATGGAATTGGCTAAGGTGAATGCCATGTTCTTTCCTTTGATGATTTTACTCATCTCTGCCAGCACATTATTAACGGTATTGATGGGTGGAATACAAGTAATCAATGGACACGCTACTGCAGGTGAGATTGCTCAGTTTATCATCTATGTCAACATGCTGACCTGGCCGGTGACAGCTATTGGATGGATCGCTAGCATTATACAAACGGCAGAAGCTTCACAAAAACGAATCAATGAATTTCTGCAAGAAGAAAGTAAAATAAAAAGCCCACCAGATCCTAGTCAATATTTATCTGGAGAAATCAATTTTTCAAATGTGTCTTTCACCTTTCCAAATAGCGGCATTCAAGCATTAAAGAATATCAATTTCAAACTTGAACAAGGAGAGAAAATGATTATCATTGGAAAGACAGCATCTGGTAAATCTACCATTGCAGATTTAATGCTCAGATTATTTGACCCTACTGAAGGATTAATATCGATAGGAGGACAGGACATAAAAAAATTGGAACTTAATCAACTGAGACATGCTATTGGCTATGTACCTCAGGATGTATTCCTGTTTTCAGATACTGTAAGTAACAATATTCGTTTTGCAGATCATTCAGCAAATGACCAAAAAGTACATGAATTTGCTGCGCACGCTGCTGTAAAAAAGGACATCCTCAACCTACCAGAGCAATTTGATACAAAGGTTGGAGAACGAGGTGTCACGCTTTCAGGTGGACAAAAACAACGAGTGTCTATTGCACGTGCATTGATTAAAGATCCAAACATCTTTATCCTCGACGATTGTTTAAGCGCAGTTGACCTGGCAACAGAAAAACACATTCTCAGCTACTTCAAAGACGCTTTACGTGATAAAACAGCCATTATCATCACACATCGCATTTTCACTACCCTTGATGTTGATAAAGTTCTTGTACTCGAAGATGGAAACATTTTAGAATATGGAAGTCCAAAGGAATTGATGAATCAAGGGGGATATTACCACCAAATGGTTACTGACGAGCTAAAAGAAAATCAAGTAAAAACAGCCTAATTATTGGAATTGTAAGTTATATTACAATAGTATTTTGTAATTTTTATTAATCAAAACAATTACAGCTAGTGGAAAATGATAACTCGGCGCGATTTGAAAGTGTGTATTCTACTAAGGTTAGAGCAGGTAGAAGGCGTACGTATTTCTTTGATGTCAGAAAGACAAAAGGTGGGGATTTTTACATAACCCTCACGGAAAGCACAAAGAAGTTTAATGGTGATGGTTACGACAGGCACAAAATCTTTTTGTACAAAGAAGATTTTAACAGATTCCAGAATTCATTGAATGACACGATTAATCATGTCAAAAATGATCTGATGCCAGACTATGACTACGAACAGTATGAAAGACGACAAGAAGAATGGGAAGCAAAATTAGCAGAAGAAAACGCTCAAGCTGAGTCGATGCCTGCTACTGAGTCTACTGAGACATCTGCTGCTACTGCAGAAACAACCAGTACACCGGAAGCTCCTGAAACGACTGAAAGTCCAGAGTCTACTGATGCGCCTTCAACTGAATCGTCACCTGACGCAGATTTAAAATCAGAGGACGATATGTCTTGGTAGTTAACCTACCAGTCAATTTCGTTTAGACTGACTTTACTTTCAAATTTACTTGATGGTATAGGATTGTCATGTCGTTTATCAATCGATCTTTAGCCCATTTCAGCTACAGCAATCATCTCATCTTCAACGTGGTGTACCAACTCTGTATACCTTTTATCTCTTTTGGTTTGCCTATTTCTAATCAATGGTAAATCGACCTTTATATGTCTGACAAACTTAGAAGGTGCAGATTTTAAGATATAGATATCATCTCCCAGATAAACAGCTTCTGGAATGTCGTGTGTCACAAACACAATAGTAGAATGGAATTGGTGCCAAATTTTGGAAAGAAGGTCTTGCATTTGCAATCGCGTTCGCACATCCAAAGCTCCAAATGGCTCATCCATGAGCAAAATTTGAGGATTTGCTAACAAACTGCGACCAATTGCAACCCGCTGGAGTTGTCCACCAGAAAGTGTTGGATACTGCGCATATTTATGTTGATGGCCATCTAAACCAATCAACTGGATCATCTCCATTGCTTTTTCATCTCGTTCTTTCTTCCCCATCCCTTTATACTGTAATCCCAGACCGACATTATCCAAAACTGTCATCCATGGTAAAGAAGAGTATCGCTGAAAGACCATGCTGACTCGTTGTGCATCTTCAAGATTTTTGCCATCAATCATGACAGTACCTTCAGTTGGCTCTTGCAATCCAGCTATGTATCTCAACAAAGTAGACTTCCCGCTACCAGACATTCCGAGTATGACAACAAACTGACCTTGATCAGGTTTATCTTCTATCAAGAATTCCAGGTCTTTGATTATCCAATTTTGACCACCATCATATGACTGACCGATTCCCCTTAAATCAATGATGTTGCGTAAGCTCGTATCAGTAAATTCAGGCATTGATTTGTCGCTTTGCGTTAAAAATTTTAAACTCTCCGTATGCAATAATCAGTATACCAGAAATAACAACAATTGGTAAAATTAGCCACCAACTGATTGCAGAAAGATTTACAAAAGAGCCAATTAATATTGTCAAGAATAGGAATGCTAAAATTGTATAAATTCCATATTGTGATTCCTTTATTCCAGGAGTCACCGTATTGATCGTCTTAAATGGCATCAATCTTTTATCGATGAATTCGAAAATTCGATCCTGCATGAAGCCGATTAAAATAATGACAAATAAAATGGCAAAGACTTTTTCTATTTGACCACCTCTCGCTTTTTGGTAAATCAATGCGCCAATTCCATTCGTCTTATTCAACAACTCTGCAATGATGATGTACGTCCAGGAGATGGCAGTCAAGACACGAATATCATCCATTACCTTTGACATAACGGATGGAATGTAAACTGATTTGATCGTTTGCCAATTTGTGGCTCCTAAAGTGAATACAGTTTTTGTATACACATCTTGTACTTCTCGCACTCGTTGAGCCACAACTGGTAGAAGATATACGATGATACCAAATGCCAGAAAAGCCACTTTCATGTTATCTTCAATTCCAAACCATACGATGAACAATCCAGTAAGCGCCGTCAGTGGTAAAAAACGTAGTGCATTCACCTGATTACTAAATAGTCCCTTGAATAAAGGGTATAGTCCAACAATAAATCCTAAAGGTATGGAAATCAAAATCGCCCATAGATATCCTTTAAGATTTAACCAAATGGACTGAAGTGCGTGAAAGACGAGTTTGTCCTCCTGAAACAATGGCTTGTATGATTGTAAAACCTGAATAGGCAGTGGAAGTAGTGGATAGGCTTTCTCAAACTCAGTAGCATTGGCGAAAGCCAGCGAATCAGCATGCGCAATGGAGTCTAATAAGTATTGATTATTTTCATCCAAAGACGAAGGCAATTGTTTTGTATAGCCTTCTACTACAGGTCGCTTAACTGAGAAGATTTCTGCAGCCATCCACCAAATGGCTATAAATATAATTAGGCCAATAACTCCAAGTATCCAACTTTGAGCTTTGGTTAATTCTCCTCTTAAAGTAAATAGGCTTTTTGTATTCACCGATGCTTAATCTGTAACTAGCTCAAAATCTGTACGTCTATTCTTAGCTCTACCTGACTCTGAAGAATTTGATGCTACAGGTTGGTCAGGTCCATTTCCTACTACAATCAATCTATTCCGAGGCATGTTATGTTCGCTAATTAAATAATCAGCAACAGCTTGTGCTCGTCTTCTTGATAGATTTAGATTGAGTTCTCTACTTCCTGTATTATCTGTATTTCCTTCGATACGGATTCTGGCATTTCCGAATGCCTGAGCGATTCCGACAAAATCTCTATCGATGATAAATTTGGCATTTTCGTCCAAGGATGCATTACCTGTTCGGAAGTTGATTGTCACTTCTTTAGAGGCAAGCGCTTCTTTGGTTTTGTCAGTTGCAGTTGCTGGTGCAAATACTTTAGTACCTTCTGCGGCATGTTGCGAGCCACTCAGATTTGCGTCTCTTACAATACTTGAATAGGATATATTTCTCCAATTGGGAGCCCTTCCTTCAATATAGCCAAGGCCATCATATACTTCGACCATTCTGCTGTATAGACTATTACCAGTTACACCACTATATTCTCTATTGAGGTTAAAGAAATTGAGGTTGTCTCCATGCGTAACCAATCTTACATTATTGATTGCATCGTATGCATCTTGCTCGGAAAAGACTTCAAAATTTTCTCCTAGGATTTTTGCTGCTTTTCGTTTGTTGCCGTCACTTGAGTTAATCTCTGAAGCACCAATCATCCACCCTTCATATAGTTGAGCTAATTTCTCTCTGTTTTGTTCTACAAAAGCACGCTTAGCAACAAAGACATCGGCAATAATATGCGAAGCAGACTTTGTACTCTCCAGTACTCTAGCACCTGGTACAGCTTCAACACACGCGATGTCATCTGGACTCCAGACTACAGCAGCGTCAACACGTTGACTTTTGAATACTTCTGCAGCGTCAATCGCACTAGCTTGAAATACAATATCGACATCATCACTGGTAAGACCGCCTGCATCTAATAACCAAAGCAGGAATGATTGTGAAGGTGTATATTCCGCGACAGCGATCTTTTTACCCTTCAAATCTGAAACTTTAGTAATCCCACGTCTGGCAACTATTGCATCTCCACCTCTTGACCAATCTGCCTGAAACAGGACAACTGGATCAAAATCTATCAGACCATTAACCTCTGTTGGAAAGGCATCTATAGTTGCCCATAAAAGATTTACATCGTCATTTTTGAATGCCTGTCTGGATGCTTCAAAATCATCAAGCACTTTAAAATCAACTTTGAATCCATAATCTTTATAAAATCTTGAATTTGTGTTCGCTTTAAAGCCTTCATTGAAATATTGTCCACCTGCGTAACCTCCCCATGTTACTACACCAATTTTAATTGCATCATCATCATTCCTTCCTTTGGAAGATGTGTAGCCATCGTTTTGAGAAGTTTTTGTTCCAGCGGAACCTTCAGCTTCACTGGATATAGCATCACCAAGAGATGTGTTCTGAAGGACATACCTTCCTGCTAAAAAGATCAAAGCAACAAGTAGTATCGTAATAATCAGCTTTGAAAATGTCGTCAATCGTCTTGCCATTGTTTTATATAGTTTGAATTTTAATTCTTATTCATCGAAGAAGTTATCGTATTGATTTCCTCTGCCAACTTTCTCAGGCACCTTGATTGGTGCATTTAAATCCAGGACTTCCGTATCGTTTTCAGCTTGCAGTAAAAGCGTTTCTTTCTCCTCTCCTAACAGCAAAGACTCCCCTTCTCGTTCCCATTTTTCAAGCATTTTCATCCCTTCTTCTTCAAAAACTCCATTTTGTAGATCTACTGAAGCCATAAAATTCTCTGACACTTCCATAAACCGCTCCATTTCACCTACTTTATTGCTTACATCATCTGCTACAGCTTCCAAGGCCTGATCAAACATTAATCGCTTATCGGCATCACCTTTAATGATACTCATCGCTGATTTCATCGCACTATGGCTGGCGTGCATTGCTTTTCGTTCTTGCTCTTTGACCTTTACCTGATCTGTCACATCTTCAACCAGTATTTCACTATTTTCATACATCTTTGACAAGACACGATACATGACCTCCATTTTTTTATAGAGATCTTCCAATTTCACATTAGAATCCTTTAAACGACCTGCTTTCCTACTCTTTAGGATCATCACATTCCTCTTGTCCGTTTCTCTAGCTTTACTAGCTTCAGTTAGATTGCTGGCGATTTCTTTTTGATTGTTGATGATGAGTTCCTTTAACTTATGCATTTGCCCTCTCAACTTCGTGATCTGCTTGTTCATCTTTCTCAGATTCCCTTTAAGGTCTTCTACATAAGACTTCAGAATGCCAATTGGATCAATTTGGATAAACAAACCAGTGATAGCGCGCATGACTGACTTGTACATATACCAAACGAGATTCCTCATTTTAGAATCGAGAGCCATATAAATGATGGCACCCAACACAAGCAAGGTCACTGCAAGTCCGACCAGACTAGAAGCAAATGCAATGATACTTGATAAAAAAGTGGTGATCAAAATACCTGCTCCAATGACTATACCAGCCAGAACGATACCACCGGTCACCCCTTCCGGTCTTTTCCAAAATGATTTTGGTTTATTAGAATTTGGCATAATTTATTACCGTTTCAATTTTTTACCTGCAGAAAACGCTAATGCGGCTGCAGAGAACAACACAAACACAAATATAAGGACTCTCCAGGTTGTATTCCCAACACCTTCAAACCAAGATGCTTGTCGCATAAATGCGAACATGATAACCAAAGTAACAAGGCCTATGGAAACAACATTCCTGCTATCCATTACGATATATAACTATTCATTTTCTCAATGTCCGACTCTATCTGTCCCAAAACGCTATTGTATGCATTAATGAACCCTTGTTTTGTGGCTTCGACTTTTGCCATAGACTGGCTAATTTTGGCCCGATCCTGTTCTAGACTCTTTTTATCTGCCTCTATTTCCTTTTGTAGTTGCTCAATACGTTTTTGTTTATCTACGATCAATTTCTCTTTAGATTTTACTCCTTGTTCCCTTTCTTGCACTTGCTTTTGTCTTTGATTCTGCAAAGCTTGTGCAAACTTTGCTTCTTCCTTTTTCAGGATGTTTACATAGTGCCTTGCTGAATTGACCAACTTACCAGGTGTTGCCCCCATTGTTTTGGCCATTGCATATGCAGATTGATATTTTGTCTTTTCATCCATCTCAACAGAAGATAGATTTTGAAGGCTTTGTTTAAACTCCAAATAGTCAAATCCGTCGATGTTATTCGCTTCAATTGCTTTGAGAAGCACATCTACAAATTTGGGATCTGCTTTGCCTCCATCAGGTATTGGCATCTGTGGATTTGCCCCAGTTGTTTGGGTTTTTGGCTCGGTTTTCTGAGAATCAGCATTTATTGCCTGTTTCTTCTTTGGACTCTCTTTTGGCTTCTTAGCTGTAGATTCATCGTCTACAATAAAAAGAGATTTTAGCTTCTTTAACATAAGATTCTGATGTTTTGAATACAATTACTTGATAATCAATATGTCATCAAAATAAATTGTCGAACAGCTCTATCAAATTAAAGAGGACAAAATAACGAATTATATGCAGTTTTCTATACAAAAAAAACCTACTAAAAGCCTACTCAATTTAAAAAATAAGTTGAGGATACACCTGCATGAAAGCTATATACATTGACCCACTATGCTTACTATAGATTATTTATCTTGCCGTCCAAATCTATATTATGTCAACAATTGATGTCTTTGTGAATAGTGAAATACAGAAATTGGAAACTGTAATTGTTCACACACCGGATTCAGGGATTTCACGAATCTCACCTCGAAAGTCAGATGAACTGTTGTTTGATGACATCGTCCATCTACCATTAATGCGTAAGGAGCATCATATTTTCTCTAAGGTTCTGGATGTGTTTGTCAAAGACGGTGTGTTGGAAATTGAAGACTTGATTCAAGAGACTATAGCGGAAAATCCAGAACTTACCAAGGAATTGGTCGATCGTGTAATTGTTCATGAACACTTGCCGCAACGATACGCAGATACATTTCTATCGATGACACCACATGAGCTGATGACTGTTCTTATCACTGGCTATCATCAGGAAAAGGATCATATTTATTTTGACCCAATCCCTAATTTGATCTTTACAAGAGATATTGCCACAACAGTAAAAGATCATGTTATTCTAACCAAGGCAGCTAAAGAGGCCCGATACAGGGAGAATCTATTGACGAGATATGTGTTCATGGGCAACAGTAGGTTTGCTCATACATATAAGGCCGAAAAGCTCATCAATCTAAATGATCTTGACAAATTTCCACCATCCAATAAAGGGGAAGTTGTCTCTATAGAGGGAGGTGATTTGATGATTTTAACAGAGGATTACTTTTTGATTGGATGTAGTGAGCGAACCACGAGCCACGCATTCCACAGTTTGAAAGATAATCTGTTCGAAAAGGGATTGACCAAAAATGTTGTTCAAGTCAATATTCCGAATGATAGATTTTGCATGCATATTGATACTCTCTTTACTCGATTGTCCTCAAATAAAATCGTATGCTACAAACCAATTGTCTACGATGGTATGAGTTCAACTATAGAAGTGCATCGTTCGGAAGGTAAGAATGCCTACTACCCTTCGGTTAAGGACTTCATGTTAGAAGAAATTAATCCAGCAATGGATTTTATATTTACTGGAAATGGTGAAACTCCTTACCAAGAAAGAGAGCAATGGACAGATGGTTGTAATCTGGTTGCTGTAAAACCTGGAGTAGGCATTACCTATGATCGCAACCTTAAAACTGAACTTGCATTCAAAGAGAGTGGCTTCACTATCCTACCCGCAGAAGAATTAATCAGACAGACAGATGTTGATTCCAATTATCCTGATAAATTAGAAAATACAATTATTACTATTCCGTCTAGCGAATTATCCAGAGCGCGAGGAGGCTCTCATTGTATGACTTGTCCAATAAAACGATTGAATTAATGTTTATATCTAAAACAACATATCGTGTTCCTTATGCAGATACAGATCAGATGAGTTTCATGTATTATGGTCATTACCCAAAATTATATGAAATGGGAAGAGCAGAGATGGTAAGAGATCTTGGGATAACTTATAAAGAATTGGAAGCTGTACACAAGATAAGTATGCCTGTTTTGGAATTAAATTGCAGATATAAAAGCCCAGCAACTTATGACGAATTATTAACAATAGAATCCAAGTTAACTGAGATGCCTACCAAGTTAATTTGCTTTCATCATCGAGTTTTTAATGAAGCTGGCGACCTCATTAATAAAGGGTTTGTGAAATTGTTTTTTATTGATCAAAAAAGTGAAAAGCGCATTTCTGCACCAGCTGTTTTAACTGATAAGCTAATCCAGTATTTTGTCTAATATCTTTACAATACTTGAAAACACTCCGATTGTTAAACCATTGATTAAATGGTCAAAACTAACAGCTATACCAGGTTTTCAAGGTGTTCCCATCTATTACATCATTCGGTTTATCATTGAAGAATTAAAAAAGGATAGCATTACGACAAGAGCAGATGCTGTTGCCTTTAATTTTTTTCTTTCCATTTTTCCATTTACCATTTTCATCCTTCCTCTATTAATTAATACTCCATTTGGAATTAATTATTTGGAATTATTCCGCAATTCGATAAAAGGAGTATTACCCAATAGTGCACAAGAGTATATTTTTTCAATCATCACAGGAATAGAAAATACGGGAAGCTTTGGTTTGTTGACAGCTGGTTTTTTCTTCGCTATTTATTTTTCCTCAAATGGGATGTCAAAATTGATGCAAGGATTTGACAAATCACATCCAAATATTTTTAAAAGCAGAAATTTTATTAATCATAAATTAGTTGCAATTGCACTGACTGTATTGTTGGTTATGCTAGGTTTGTTTTCTCTTACACTCATTGTCTTATTTGGACAATTTGTTCAATATTTAGCTGCTAATGTCGAAATAGGTAGTTTCTCTTTGGTGCTAGTGAACATACTCAGATGGTTGGTCATATTGCTCTTGTTTTATAGCATTATCACTTCTATTTACAGGTATGGGCCGTCGATGTACCAACGAATTAAGTTATTTAATCCAGGTGCCACCTTAGCTACATTACTTTCTATTTTAAGCTCTGTTCTCTTTTCTTGGTTCGTCAACCAATTTGACAGATACAATGAAATTTATGGTTCGATAAGTGCCTTGATTGTCATGCTTATTTGGATACAAATTAATTCCTTTATATTATTGATTGGTTTCGAATTAAATACAAGCATTGCAGTGAACAAGGAATTAGGAAGATTCAGGAAGGAAGGGGTTCAGAATGTTGAGGAATCTCATGAAGAAGTGGTTGGTAAGTAGTTTGTTTGGATTTAACCATAAAAGGCATAAAAGAGGCTCATTTCTATGAAGACAAAATTGAATTGAATTACAGAATTGTTTTTTACTGCTTTTAAATTAAGACATAAAAGAGGTATGCATTCTAACTAAACCAAATGAATTTTTCATCAAGATTATTCTTTTGTACTATTGAAATTAAATAGCAGTAACTATATTATTTGCAAATAAATGAAAGCAGCCATTATTTCGGACATACATGAAAATTTCCACAATCTACTTCTTGCATTAGAAGAAATAAAGAAACAGAATGTGGAATACATTATTTGTTTAGGTGACTTGATGAATGCAGGTATTGCTAAAGTATTGGCAACACAAGACATTCCTGTATATATGATATGGGGAAATAATGATGGTGAAAAAGTAGAGATAACCTTAGCGTCAAAAGTTGAAGGAAGCTCATTGACAGTAAGTTTAAATACCTATGATTTTTTGACTGTGGGAGGCAAGAAAATTTTTGTAAGTCATTATGATAATTTAGCCGAGCCAATGGCAAAGTCTGGTGAATATGATGCTGTGTTTTTTGGCCACAACCACGAACAATCTGTAGGTAAAATAAATAACTGTTGGCTCGTCAATCCAGGTGAGATTGCGGCAAGCAAGACAAAGACGGCTAGCTTTGCTGTTTATGATACCAGCAATAATGAAGTAAATATTATTGAACTAGCTGGTGCTGTACATTTAAAAACACCTATGATGGAAGAATACTTTAAACAACATGGGCAGAAAATGGGCTTGCGATCAACGAAGGCTCTTGGACTGGAAACAGAGAAATCTTCTCTAATCCCCAAAAGCAGTCCAGTGTATAGTACTTTAAAGTCCGCTGCAACTACGGCAAAAGTGGTTGTCTTCTCTGGGTTACCTGGAGTTGGAAAAAGTCTCTATATAAACCAATTTAAAGATATCGCGATACAAGAAGGGAAAAAAGTAACTGTCATTCAGTGGGATGT
>CAYNMW010000070.1:0-7773 GCA_964398295.1 uncultured Saprospiraceae bacterium
TGATATTCTTGGAATATTATTTGAACCAAATGAATAAAATGAACAAGAATTTATGAATTTTTTCCAAATAGTATTTACACAACATCTTTTGATTGTTGTTCTTATAAGTGTACTGCCGCAAATAGCACCTGCACAAAATTGTTTGCCTAATGGTCTTACCATTACCACACAACAGCAAATAGATCAATTCTCAACTATCTATCCTGGATGTGTTGAAATTTCTGGAGATCTTATCATTAGTGGAAACACAGATACAGAAATACAATCACTTGCGGGATTGGATCAAATTACGACCATTGATGGAGGCCTAAGTATAGCAAACAACAATCAATTGGTTGATTTATCCGGATTGGAAAATTTACAATCACTCGCTGGTAATTTGTTGATCTTTGACAATGAAAATCTTCAATCGATAGAAGCATTAGTCAATTTGCAAACGATAAGAGGAGTTTTATCAATCGGTAAAAATGATGCGCTGACAAGTCTGAATGGACTTGATAATATAATACTTGGCATAACTGATTTGAGAATTTTTGCAAATCCAATGTTGTCCGAATGTTCACTATCAAATTTATGTGCCTATTTATCTAATGGAGGCTTTCACAGCATTGTATCCAATTCTATTGGTTGCTCTGGAACAAATGAAGTAAGAGCTATTTGTTTGCAGCAAAGTCCTTGTAGTAGATCGGTTTTAAATGTAAATATCAACCCGATTTTGGATGGAGATTATCAGGCAATCAATCTGCTTTTTTCAAGTGAGAGTGTTCCTAATAATGGCAATGTTGAGTTTACTGCTGGAGACATGATTGAATTAGGTATTGGATTTGAAGTTGGTATAGGAGCCATCTTTTCGGCGATGCTAGAAGAATGTGGGTTATAGCTTTTTAGTCGCTACAATTTATTAGATTTCTCCGCAAGGTCGAAATGCATAAACGTAAAACAATTTCATCCTTCGACTCCGCCTATGGCTCCGCTCAAGATGACACTATATCAAAAGAAGCGAGAGAATTATCGAATGATCAGAAATCCCTAGTCATTAATTTAATTTTATAGTAGCAGTGCGCTATAGGGAGCTGGGGTGACAATTTTCCAATACTAGATTGAACTTCAATTAAAATAGTCAACCAAATCTTACTAATTAAATATTTATTTATTGACAATCTTCAATGAGTAAATGAACAACGGAACCTTGCAAAATTTCGAAATTTGGATTGAGTTGAATATAGTTGCCTGCTGATAAGGACACAGATGCATCATTGGTTATTTCTGAACCAAGCGTATTACTTATTGCTGCAATTCTATACTTACCGCTTACATCAGCCGATAATTGTTCTACAATATAAACATCGCCATCACACGGACAAGGAGGACAATTAATACCTCCACAGTCTATTCCTGTTTCACTGGCATTTTGTATGCCATCAGCGCAGGATTCGCCGATGTCAAATAATGTAAAGTCGTCAAAATAAAAGCCATCACTTACTAAGAAATTATTTGTTTCTAAGACAAATCTAAATTTAACTTGACTGCTGTTTGCGTATGGTATCAAGTCATAACAATGTTGAGTCCAATGTTGATTATTGGTAAACGTTTGTAAACTTATCCAACTTACTCCGCCATTTGTGGAGATTTCTAATGTGATGTTATCAACGAAATCTTCTATCGACCACTTTGCAAAAAAGCAGAGTTTCGGACTTGTAGTGGGAGACAAATCAAATGTTTGATTTAAGGTAAAGGAGTTGTTCGAATTGTTGCTGGTATTGCCACCATTAGAATCGCAATAGCATCGAGAACCTGTATAAAAGTCATCTGTACAAATGCTCCAGGAAACGCCAGTACCACTATGAGTCCAATTGGTTGATGTATTCTCTGCATCATCTGAGAAAAGGAACTGTCTTTGGCCTAAACAAACTCTATAATTTTCTCTTGAAGTTTCTGCGCCGGCTTGGGTACTGATAATCTCAAGATCAATATCATCAGTAGAATAATTAGAAGGTACGGTTATGATAAATGGTGAAGAAGCATTATTTGCAAATGATTGTGCAGGGATATTTGCATAAGCAACAGGCGGACTAATTTGTATGTTCGGATCATGACAAATTATTTGTACTTCAACATTAGAAGCTATTTGATTGAGGCCTTTATTGCGCATTGTCACTTCAATGTCAAAACTACCTCCCGGAAAGGCATCTGATTTTTGGTCTACCGATTGAATTCGCGCGAAAGCACCTGCAATCCATGCTTGATAAAATAAGGGATATACCATGCCATCAACCAATTCAAAAATTTCTGATTGTGCAGGCCAAAATCCTGAGCCATCAACCTCTGGTGACCAACTATAGGTACCCAGATTATGAAGAAAATCTATAGTAACACCACATGCAGAATAACCAAGCATTTCCTGTACTGTACCAAAGGGATACTCGTTACCATCTAACATTTCTGTGCACCAATCTGAGTATAGATCAAAATCAACAACATCTGGAAATGTTGCATCAGGCAAAATCAAATTACCAGCAGTGGAATGGATAGAAGAAGCCGTGGCAGGATTAATATCTAAAACGAGGTCTCGCACTGCCTGTGATTCTGGTTCAGAAAATGAAGTGCTCCCACGGTATACCTGGCTACATATATTGGTACTGGAACAATTACTTGATGCTCCAGTGTCCCATAAATAACTATAGTTCCGATTGAGATCGACACCTGGACAATTCTGATTTGTATGTGTTCTTCTATTTTTTCTCCAGAATCCACCACCATTTGGATTTGTGGTTTGATTATATACATAACCATCGGGATTGACTACTGGCACGAAATAGAGTTCCCGCTCATTAATGATGTAGCTCACTTCCGGATTGGTCCCATAATTTTCGAGTAACCAAAACATAAAATTGATCAAGCTAGCTCCACTTAATGGTTCTCTAGCATGATGTAAGGCATCATAATAGGCAACAGGTTCTGATTCATCAAAGTCTGGATTGTCAGAAATTTTGACCGACCAAATTGGTCTCCCTTCTATTGAATTGCCAATTGAAGTTTTCGCAGTGATTAGGTTTGGAAATAAAGTCTTCATAGAATCGAGCATCATTTCGATTTCTGCGAAGGTGTAAAAGCCGCCCATGCTGCCATAACCAAAATTTGAAGCCGTTTGTTGCTTCTTCCTAATACTTAGAATTTTGGCTTGGTCTTTTAATTGGCGTTTTTCATAAAATGCCTGAAAGTCTTCGATCAGTACTTCATACCGCAGACCACTCATCTCTAATTTAGGAATGTCGGATTGTTTCACAAAAAACTGAATTGAAGAATTGATATTTCCAGAATAGTGATCCACTTCTAAACCCAAATCGTAAAGATGTTGAACGTCTTCTAGCTGGTTAATCTTGACATCAACTTTTGAATACTTTTCCTGTTGTTGGCTTATTGCTATTTGTGAGCACAATACTAGGATACAGGTAAGTAAGCAAGTGAATAAATTTGATTGTATTCCAGGCATATCTCTAAAGGTACAAGATGGATGCCAAGTTGTAATTAGCTCGCTACTAAGGTCAAACTGTTTCTTTCTTGCCACGTTGTTTGCTGTAAATAAGTTCGGAGCAATTGTTTTCTGTAAATGTTTTATGTGCAAGTAGTTGAATATCATTTGTTGTGATAGTAGCATATTGTTCCATCTGATGATTGATCATGTCCGCGTCATCTAACCATTCAAAAAAGGCAAGACTCATTGCTCTATTCAAAATATTTATCTCAGAAAAATTTAGACTACTTTCTACTTTGTTTTTCACTTTTTCTAATTCCAAATCTGTAATGCCATTTTGTTTTATCATGTCTAACTCCTCCCAAATTGCATTGAGGCATTTATCTACCTGATTGTCATTTGCAATTTTACCCTCAATGATAAATAATCCAGGGTCTACGGTTCCACTGATATAGGCGTCTATTCGGGCAAACAAATTTTTTCCTTTATACAGTCGTTGGTAAAATCGCGATGAGCGACCACTCGCCATGATATCTGATAAGAGGTCAGCGGTATAGTAATCAGCACTCAGGCGATCCGAAATATGGAACCCTAGATAAATAGCATCTGTAGGTACATTTGCATTTACGGTCACTGATTGTTTTGTCAATTGAGGAGGTTCAACTGGCAAATTTCTTTGCACTGTTTCTCTTTTAGGTAAGGAACCAAACCATTTTTCAGTAAGTTCTTTTGCACGTTCTAATTTGATATTGCCAGCAAGCACTAGGATTGCATTGTTGGGAGCGTAATGGCGGCCATAAAAATCTTTTGCGTCCTCTAATGTAGACTCTGATATATGAGCTGGTTTTTTGCCAATAGTTGGCCATTGATACGGATGTTTTTTAAACGCCATCGCAGACAATCGATGCCATGAATCACCATAGGGCAAGTTGAGAGATGTTTCTTTAAATTCTTCTACCACCACTTTTTTCTGGACGTCAAAACTTGCTTGATCAAATGCCAAACCTTTCATTCGATCCGACTCCAACCAAAGGCCAATCTCAATATTCTCAGCAGGTAGAATGTCATAAAAGTTAGTATAATCACTATTCGTGAATGCATTGTTTTCACCTCCTGCATTTTGTAAGGGTGTGTCAAAATCAGGAACATTCTCAGAACCTGAAAACATCAAGTGTTCAAAAAGATGAGCAAAGCCTGTCCTGTTTGGATCTTCATCGCGTGCACCGACATTGTATAGGACATTAATGGCAACTAGAGGTGTGTGGCTATCTTCGTGAACAATGACCTTTAGGCCATTCTGTAATTCAAATCTTTGAAAACTAATCATAATTCTTCTGACAAAAGTATACTTTTAAGGCTGATGTAAAAATCTGATTATGAATTTTAAGATAGATTCCACAATTGCAACAGCAGAAACAATTCATACAGACTTTTATCAATCACCTCATATCTTTGAAAAGGCCAAAGAAGCTATCTTCGCAAGATCCTGGTTATATGCAGGTGATGCAAATTTTATACAAGAAAGAGGAAGTGTTTATCCAACAACTTTACTCAAACATATTCTTGATGAACCGATCGTTTTCACCCATGATCAAAATGGATCTCTTCATTGCCTTTCAAATGTTTGTACCCATAGAGGCAAAGTAATTGTTGAACAAAACAGCAAGGAACACATGCTAAGTTGTGGATATCACGGTAGATGTTTTCATTTGGATGGAAGGTATAAGAGTATGCCTGGATTTGAAGGAGTAAAAGACTTTCCACGAAAGGAAGACAACCTCAATCAAATTGCGCTAGAGGAAGTGATGGGTCTATTATTTGTAAATCTTAACCCTTCTGTACCGTTCGCTGAGATGATCAAACCAATAACGGATCGGTTATCTTGGTTACCATTCGATACAATGACTTATATCGAAGACAAATCAAAAGACTATGTGGTGAATGGACATTGGGCATTATACTGTGACAATTATCTCGAAGGATTCCATGTACCATTTGTTCATCAAGGATTGAATAATGCATTGGCATTTGATGATTATGACTATGAATTATATCCATATTGCAACTTGCAATTGGGTGTTGCAAAAGAAGGTGAACCATGTTTTGACATTCCTACAAATAGCGACGATCATGGTAAAAATATCTATGCTTATTATTATTGGGTTTGGCCCAATATGATGTTCAATATTTATCCGTGGGGTTTGTCTCTTAATAGTATTGAGCCTTTAGCAAATGATCTTACGCTAGTGAGGTTCAGGACCTATCAGTTTGAAGGAACTACTTTTGACTGGACTGCTAACCAGATTGATGTAACGGAGCTAGAAGACGAAGCAGTGGTTGAAAGTGTGCAGGAGGGGATAAAATCCAGGTACTATTCTAAAGGTAGATATTCAGCTTCTATGGAGAAATGTGTCCATCATTTTCATCAACTGATTGCAAACCAAATGAATCAATAATTCAATTATTGAGCACTACGGCTTTTCACATTTCCAATTGCAGGTCATACGACAGGCTCTGCATCTGATTCTGATGTATAGATATTGGGATCATGATCTCGATAAAGTTCTTTCTCTAATTCATTAGATCCAGCCATGGTTCTTACATCTTCAATCGTTTTATTGAGTGCAAGGATTTGTTTTTAATAATCTGTAGATATTCAGCGCTTAATGAAGGTCCTGTAAATTATTGTAGATATATTCTTGACATCTAAAAGAACAAGTAAGGCTATTAGTACGATTAAGTTGAAAAGAGCAAATGCTACTTTATTCAAAAACTTGATCATTAAAAAGGTATTGCCTCACATGAACAGAATACTGGTCGTTAACGCATAGTATAAAGTCTCTTGATGTGTCCATGATATCAATATGTGTCCCAATTGACCACAAAAAAAAGCCCCCATTAGTATTAGTTTTACTTGAACTGGATTTTTAATCTTAATCGATCTTTTCAACAATTGGTATCCTACGAGTGAAGAAACACCCATCAAAAAGACTCAAATGGTAAAGAATAAAATTATTTTTTCAGGAAATAAAAAGACATCAACAACTAAGAAAAGCATATAGACCAAGGTACCTACGAGTACTAGTCTTATGATTGAATGATTCTTAGTTACTAATAATGATCGGCGATAATCCAGATCATTCTAAAAATCAAATGTATCTGCATTTAGTCCTGACATGGGTAATATTGACAAGCTCTGTTTTGAATTAATAGACACCTTGCAGAGTAATAAGAATTAAGTAATTGATTTTAAGACTCTATAAACGAACCCATTAAATGAACCCATTGAAACAATCAATTAATTATCTCTATTAACGTATCGTATCCTTAACCAACATATAGTTTGAGAGAATGTAAATTATTTCACTTTAGAATCATTATAGCAATAATCTTTGACACATTTTATCCAACACTGTGATTGTCAGTACTATAAAAGAAAAATGACAATATCCTTACCTAGATGTATAGAAATTTGAGCCGCACAAATCTCTACACTGCATAAATATTTACTTCTTCCAAGTTTCATGACACAATGTCTAAATTATGACAATAATATTGTTTAAAATAGAAAGTCAGACAACTGATTGAACTATAAATCCATATAACGATTGACTGTTTAGATGATTGAAATCTGATTTCAAAGCTAAATTGAATTAACAATATGAAATATAATTTTATCATTTTCTAAAATACATTATGAAATATCTTTTTATACTTACTTGTCTATTTTTCTTGACGTCCAGTCAAGTCGGCCAATCTCAGGTTGTTATTAACGAATTCACATTTGCTCAGGGACCTTCTTCGGTACGAGTTGAACTAAAAAATGTAGGTAATTCTACAATAAATGTTAGTTCCTATTTTCTTTGTCATGATTTTAATTATGGTCGAGTTGGTTCGATGACACTAATCTGTGGAGATTTTAATATGCAGCCGGGCGAAATCACAACGGTAACAGGTTTTACCCGAATTAGTGGATTTGATGGAGATTTAGCTTTATATCGAACAAATGATTTTAGCAACTCCAATGCTATTCTTGATTATGTGCAATGGGGAAGGGCTAGCCGACCAAGAGAATCAGTTGCAGTAGGCGCTGGCATTTGGTCTGCTGGAGATGTAGCACAATCCATTAGGTCAATTAGCTTTACAGGATTTACTTTAAGTTATGACGGAACAGGTAACAGGTCTTCTGACTGGGATGTTCTGCCTGCTAGTATCTGCGGTGAAAATGATGGAAGTACGCCAAATGATAACCCTCCAACTAATGATCCGCCAACTAATGATCCGCCAACTAATGATCC
>CAYNMW010000070.1:7873-21909 GCA_964398295.1 uncultured Saprospiraceae bacterium
ATGATAACCCTCCAACTAATGATCCGCCAACTAATGATCCGCCAACTAATGATCCGCCAACTAATGATCCGCCAACTAATGATCCACCAACTAATGATCCACCAAATGATCCACCTGCTTCGTCTGGTGATCCAGAAATTTCTTCCCTCAGTTTAATTAATGCAAGAACTGAACAAGTAGTTGTTAATCAATTGAATAATAATTTCCAAACTTCATTAGCTCGTATTAGTATTCTTGCAAATGCAAATTCCGCAACTGAAAGTGTACGATTTGTTTTAAGAAATAGAGATACGGGTGAGAGAGTCGTTAGAAATATAGATAATAGTGCACCTTATTCCTTATTTGGAGATAACAATGGTAATTTTCTGTCAATGAATTTGCCAAATGGAAGATACCGAGTTAATGTTATTCCATTCTCTCAAAATCGAGGGAGAGGCACTAGAGGCGATAGAATTAGATTGAATTTTACGATTAATAGAAATTCATTGGTTGCCGATACTTCTAATTTAGACACAACTGTTTCCATTGATCAGGATCAATTCTCTAGTAATAGTTTTGATATATTTCCAAATCCGATAGATGGATCTGAATTTATCATTAAAACTGATCAAAATATTAAGAGTAATACTACTGTTCAGGTTATAACTCCTTCTGGAAAACTTATTTACAACAAAAGTCTTAGTATTTATGATAGCCAACATCGTGTTAACATGGATGGTCAGAATCTGCCGAATGGACTGTATTTGGTAAGAATCACTTCTGAAGGTGAAGAACCAATAACACAGAAATTAATAAAAGCCAATTAAGTAGTATTTTCAAAATCCATTTTTAACACCTTACTTAATTATGAGGGATGCGACATACTGTATTCCTCATTTTTTTATTTTCCGCCAAAAATAGATATCACTCTGAATCAAATTCAATATGATCCAATTGACCAGTGGATTATAGTAAATTATAGGATTTATTAATTATTAAACACTTACACAGCAGAGCCTGTTGATATGCTGATGCGGGTTTTTAAAATAACACTCCAGAGCTATTTCTTTTTAGAGTCGTCTAAGATTTGAAACTCCTTATAAATGCTCGATGTAGATCGAATCATATTATTAATCATTGCGAAAGATCAAATTGCAAAACATCATTGACATTAATATTAGAATAGAAGAAAACAAACTGTATTTTGAAACCGAGAATACAGTGGAAAAGTCCTAGATAAATAAATAACCAACAAATAGTATCTGAGATCCAGCCAGATAGCTCTGATAATCCTCGATAATTAAATAAAAACCTACCTTGATTAAAACAAGAGATTCTGAGGCGGCGGTTTTTCCTTAGGTAAAATAGTATTATTGAGCCTCTTATACAGGTCTATTTTGACAAAAACATTCATACAAAGGAATGTTATCAAATTGGATAAGTGCAACTTGTATTCAGCCTTAGATTTAAGGTATCTGATCAATAGCATTGAGATCATAGAGCACCACATTTGTATTCTCACAGCAGTGTGACATTATTGGATAATCCAGCTTCTTTGTCAATGATTGTAAAATATTTACCATCAAATATCACGATACGCTAAGGTGTAATAGAGTAGATAAGTTGCGGCTTTTAGCTAAACAAAACAAGGAATGTTAACGACCACCATTTTTTTGACAAAACATTAATTGTTTTTACTGAACATTCGTATGATATTTGCACTTATACAAGCATAATAACAGATAAAAATGAAAAATATAGCATTCACACTCTTAACATTGGCGACATTCTCATTCGCGCAAGCTCAAACAGTAAATCTAGAAACAAGTACTGTTGATTGGATTGGCAAAAAAATTACAGGCAAGCATTCTGGCACAATAGACCTTCAGTCAGCAGATTTGACTATTGAAAATGGTACTATCAAAGGTGGAACATTTGTGATTGACATGACCTCTCTTGCAGTAACAGATTTGAGCGGGAAAGGTGCCCAGAAATTAGGCAGACACTTAAAGTCAGATGATTTTTTCGGTGTTGAGGCCCATCCTACTGCTACACTTGTTATTACGAAAGTTACCAAAGCAGGTCTAAGAAATGAACTCACTGTAACTGGAGATCTTTCGATCAAAGGACAAACGGAGTCAGTCAGCTTTCCAGCGACCTTAACAGCGGAGAAAGCAGAAGCTCAGCTTTTTATTGACCGGACTAAATTTGGGATCAAGTATGGCTCAGGATCATTCTTTGACGATCTGGGAGATAAAGCAATTGACAATATGTTCGAATTAAGAATAAATCTTGATTTGACTTCAGCATAGTCATCAAGTAAACGATATGATAAAGAGGATAGGGTTGACCTGTCCTCTTTTTTTATGCCCAATTGTATTTAGATTTAGTGAGTAGAAATCTAAATAAAATGCAAGCTCCATTATCTTCACATATTTCTAATGTGTTAATCAATGATTGAGTTACGAAAGGCAAACTTGGAAGATTTGGAAATGCTGGTACCCTTATTTGATATGTATCGGGTATTTTATGAACAACAAAGTGATCAAGACGGAGCGAGAAAATACTTGAAAGACAGAATTACCAATAATCAGTCTCATATTATATTGGCATCAGAAGATCAGAAAGGTGTTGGGTTCACTCAACTGTATCCACTCTTTTCATCCGTGTCCATGCAAAGGATGCATCTATTGAATGATCTGTTTGTACGACAAGAATATAGAGGGAAAGGTATTGCGACATTGTTGTTAGACAGTGCTAAAGAATACGCTCAAGAAAACGGATCAAAAGGACTGGTCCTAGAAACACATAAGACGAACCCTGCAAAGGAATTGTATGAACGATTAGGATGGGTCAAAGATGAAGATTATCTTCATTACTTCTGGAAATCCAACATCTGAGCTAATGTCACCGATCGTTATCGCACTTCTACTTATACTAGCACTCAATTATGCAGTATTTTTACTTGCTTATAAACAACAAACAGATCATTATACGGACATCACATATGCATTCTCTTTTTTACTTGTTGCCGTGTATTTCTACTTTTCAAATCAGGACTACAGCATTGCCAAGAGTTTTCTGTGTGTGATGATTTGCTTGTGGGCATTGCGTCTTGGATTGTTTCTCCGCTCAAGGGTCGGCAAAATGGGTGAAGACAAAAGATTCACGCACATCAGACCAAATTTCTGGCGATTCTTTCGATTTTTTACCATTCAAGGAGTTGCCATTTGTTTGATCAGTTTGCCATTCATTATCGGCTTCCACAAACCATTGTATGAAGCTGGGTTTCAATCTCCACTAGTCTGGTTATCTATGCTAATGATGGTGGCCGGACTTGTCATAGAGTCTTTGGCAGATTATCGAAAGAACACATTTAAGAGTATCGAAGCCAATAAAAACAAGTTTATACAGAAAGGTATATTTAAGTACATCCGACATCCAAATTACCTGGGCGAAATTATGTTCTGGACAGGGGTCTTTCTATTCGTCCTTCCATATTTGACAGGAATTGAATATGCAAGTATCATTAGCCCAATTTTCATTACAACTTTATTGATATTTGTAAGCGGCATCAACCTACTGGAGAGAAGTGCAAAGAAAAAATATGGTAAAATGCCAAGCTATCAAGCCTATTTTAAGAATAGCTGGCGCTTGATACCATTTATCTATTAAATTCTGCGAGCTGAGTTTTTCCTAATATTCATCTGTTCTTTCACAAACAATGATTATTTTCTGGCTGAAAAATAGTTATCATGACAAATTCTACTGCTGTTACTAAGGGATTCTGGGTTGTCGGTATACTTGGACTACTATGGAATTTTATGGGTGTTTATCAATTTTTCCTTGAGTACAATTATTGGAAAAACCCTGAAGCTCGTTCGGTACTCTCCGAAGATCTTGCTCCTTTTTATGATACTACACCAGCATGGTTATACATCATTTTTGCAGTGGCTGTGCTGACTGGTTTAGTGGGCTGTATAGGTTTATTAATGCGTAAATCGTGGGCAGTCCCTGTATTTCTCGTTTCATTGGTTACAGTGATATTGCAAATGGCATACAATCTCATAGGTACAAAACTAATTGAAGTGATTGGCCCAAGTGCCGCAGTCATGCCTGTAGTTGTCATGCTTATTGCTTTAGGCTTATATCTGTATAGCAAAAAGTCAGCACGTAGAGGCTGGTTAGCATAGCAAACCAGAATTACTGTTGATATTCGGCAACTGTGGTTGTCAGATTGAAACAGTTACAAATCGCACACCTATCTTCCCTCGGGGGAGGCATTAACAGGATTAGCCAGGAATCTGTTTATTTCATAGACTGTCTCACTGGATGTCTGATAACTCCGATAATCGTATCAGATTCGATGGAGGAGATTGAAGAAAGCGATCCAAGTCATTCAAAAGGTTTTTAATCCATTTGCCGAGATTTTGATGTCGTTTGTCGACAAAAGATGCAACTCATGTGACTTTGCATGCATCTTTACGGTAACGAAAACAAGAAGCCATGAAAACACTTAAGCAAAACATCATCTACGAAAGCAGATTTGCACCAGACAGTAATCAAGAACGATCAATTTATGATCACATGTCCTCATTACATTTGTTGCGTTCACAATATGAAACAACTGGTTTACAGGAAAAAGAAAATTTCATTAGAGAGAGCCTTTTGAGAGTAGGTTCAATCTTCGTTATCGGTTTAATTAGTTATTTGTTAGTCTTAATATTCTGATGTTACTGCAACGGCAGAAGTGTCAGAAACCAATTGAGAACAATTTCATAAAAGCTCTAGTCTCCCGACTTGAGCTTTTTTATTTGGAACTATTTCAAGTTTATTTGGTTAATAAATGAGCAAGATAAATTAAGTATATGGTTTTTGTGCTAGCAAAACTTGTTGCTAAAGACGGTAAAGCAAACGAACTCAAACCTCTTCTCGAAGCACTACTCACACCTACGAGACAAGAGCAAGGATGTGTGCAATACAATTTACACGAAGATGTTGCCAATCCAGAAATCTTTTATTTCTATGAAGTTTGGGAGAATAGTGATGATTTGAAAAAACATGGAGAATCAACACACATTCAAACGATGAGACGCAAAGCAGCTGATTGTTTGATGCAAACAGAGTTAAGTTTTTTAAATCGCCTTTAGTATTGCAGGATTAACATTTTGAAGCCTATCTGCATAGTAGACTTTTGATGAGAGATCTACAGAACCTTCTATCACAATTTTTTTTCCAATTTGTAATCAGTAGTTTTGGTATTCACTGCGAATGTGTATCATGAATACAATAGATGAATGGAAGGAAAAGTATATGGCACAATTGCCTCAAGAAGAAAATCCAATTGAGCGAAATCATGCTATAACATCAACTTACGCTACTCTATATTTACAAAATCCAGACATATTCAAATGGGCAGGGATGGCGGCATTTGCCTCCCATCATGTTGGCATTGCAATGCTGCCTTTTAAAATAAAAGGGTTTCAAATCGAAGATCTCAATACATCTTGCAAGACCAAAAGTTTACTTGCTGATTTAAACCTGATCAGACATTTGAACACAATGATTTATGATGATATTGCATGGGTTCATGATGCATATATGACTCTTGGGCTGGATGGTCTCAAAAGTCTATTTGAAGAGTCTGCTCATTATAGAGGAATGTTTGAAGGCTTTGCAATGCTCGACTCAATTGTTGAGAAGGGTTCAACGCAAAGTGATGACGTGATCTGGGATGCAAACACCAAGTTGCTTAGGCACGAACAATCTGCTGTGGTGCAACCAGTCTTCGATCGACTAGGTGCCATGTTTCAAGGCATACTTACTTTCTGTGCAAGCCTTGATTTCGATCCAAGTCACGTCAAAACTGATTGGAAGTTGCGTACTTCATTTATCATGTATATGTATCTAGGTGCACCGACGACTCTTTTAAAAACCTTTTCATTCCCTAACCTAACTAATTTTGATCAACGATGGACATGGTTAGAAAAGAGGGTGGTAAGAAACTGGCGAAAGAGAGAAAAGACGGATAATGATTTAATTAAAAAGTTTACGTATTTGTCGAAATTGAGTGAAGCGAAGTAGTTATACAAAAACGTAAGCGTATAATTTGAGATATGAATAAAATAATTATAAGCACTTTATTGATAATTTTTTGTTGTCAAATTACACTCTCCCAAAAAGACACAATCACATATGGTCTTAAAGGAAAAATCATAAGAGCACTTGAACATTCGCCAACTACACCATCAACAATTTATGCTGGATTGAAAGGAAATAATTTGGGAACTGGATTCATGTACAGAAGTAGTGATGAAGGTCATACTTGGCAAGTATTAAATAATGGACAACCAATAGATCCATATGTATCAGACATACAAGCAGTTGCTGAGACCAGTACTCAGAGCAAAACAATTTATGCAGGTACATGGAAAAATGGATTGTTTAAAAGTGAAAATGGAGGAGAGTCTTGGGAGAAAGACACTACCTTCCCTTCATCTGATGTTCGCTCAATTAGAACAGGCGTACAAAACCCAAACTTGATCTATGCAGCAACATCTAATTTTGGTGTGATTAAAAGCAAAGATGGAGGCAAAACTTGGCACCGTAACTCACCCCAACAAATAGATACTACATTCCAATTTGCTTGGTCCATAGAAATTGATCCACATAATGATGGAGTTATCTATGCTTTAACCTTCAGTAGTGGTGTTTGGAAATCCAATGATCAAGGAGAACACTGGGTGCAGGTTCTTGATACTGAAGGGAAAGTTGCCTGGGATATGAAAATCTCTGACGACTCAGATGAATTGTGGGTGGCAACAAGTATGCGGGGTGACAGTCTAAGTGCAGTATATCATAGTGCTGATGATGGAATTACTTGGAAGGAAATTGCTGATGTTCCTCAAATAGGTGTCAGTGAAATCAATGTCTATGAACATAATGAACAGCAAGTTTTATTTATTGGGAGTTGGAGAGATGGTGTCTATCAATTGAAAAATGATGAGTGGGAAAAAGTAGAGAGTGTTGACTTTTCTAGTATAGCACATATTATTGTGCATGATAATAATGTTTTGGTCGGTAGCTGGGGGAATGGGATGTATATAATAGTCCCTTCACATTAACATGAGAATTAAATAAATTGAGTATAAATCTTGTACTTCTAAGATGAGATTCATTTTTATTCTTTTCGCTGTTGCTACTCTCTTTGGATGTAAACTTCAAGAGAATGTATTGCCTGGACAATTTATTGATCCAGTACAAATTATTACTAACGTAAAAATATTTACTGGTAATCAAGTTTTAGAAAATACCAATTTCGTTTTCAATGAATCTAATATTGTTGCTATAACCAGAGATATTAAATCATATGCAAATGTTCAGCATATAGATGGAACGAATAAAACAATTATCCCGCCCTTAGGAAATGCACACGTCCATCTTTGGTCACCTGATAGTTTAAAAAATTCTTTATCTGCGGGTATTTTTGCCAATTTCGATTTACACAATACAGATCATACTGCAAATCTTATCAGGACATTTAAAGACTCTATTAATTATTCATCATTTTATTCTGCTAATGCAGCAGCAACTGTTCCTGGTGGACATGGCACACAATTCGGAATTCCTGTTCCAACTATAAATGATTCAATCAGTCCAGAGCAATTTGTGCAAGACAGGATACATGCAGGAGCAGACTTTATAAAAGTAATTAAAGAGCCATTATATAATACTCTAACTGAAGAACAAACGCTAAGAGTTATAAATGAGGCTCACAAAAATGATGTGCTGGCAGTTGGTCATTCACACAATATTGACAATACGATTATACTTGTTGATCAAGATATTGATGGCATTGTACATAGTTGGTTTGATAAAGAAGCTTTGCAAGAAGACCTTCAAAAAATGAAAGAATCTGAAGTGTTTTTGATACCAACACTTCTTGTAACGAAGAAAGTATTAGAATTGGGAAAATTCCAAGGATGGGCGGATAAAGTTTTAAATATTGATGGAGTGTTAGCTGAGGTAAAAAGGGCGCATGATATTGGAATACCAATTCTTTGCGGAACAGATTCACCAAACTTTGGAATTAATTATACAAATAGTTTATTTGAAGAAATGGAATTATTATCAGAAGCAGGGTTGTCAAATGAGGAAGTATTAAAAGCAGCAACAGTGAATATTTTTACATCATTCGGTATCGATAATTTTGCAGCAATAAAACCAGGAGGTCTCGCTAATTTTATTTTGGTGGATGGTGAACCGTTACTGCAGATAAGCGAAATTCGAAAGTCCAAAACAATCTACAAAAACGGAAGAGTAATAAGTAAAGAACCGACTACAATGAATTAATTGTTGATTGGTGTTCCACTTTAAAATTCAGCGAATTCGCAATAAAACACATGTCATTAGCTTTGTGATGTAATTCAGTAGCTGTTTGAATCATTCTTGATTCCGTAACAATTACAGTTGGTTTAAGTATAATTTGTTTAAACCGTCCACTTCCATTTGCTGTCTCCTCCATTGTCCCTTCAGCATGATCGATGTATTCATGTACTATCACGTCATTGTCTGAACATAAATGCAAATACCACAACATATGGCAAGCAGAAACACTGGAAAGAAACAATTCCTCTGGATTATATCTGCTTGGATCTCCGCGAAAACTTGGATCAGAAGAGCCTAATAAATCAGTTGATTTTGATGGAATAATAATGCGATGATTTCTACTATATGATCTATAGTCGAATGTGCCACTACCCTTATTGCCTGTCCACTCTACACTTAAGTTATACTGATGATTTTTCATGAGTATCTATACTAATGGTTTTTTACTGCGCGAAAACATTAGGACCAGACAAATGATGCCTAATGTGAGATGCAAGCCAAGGGCACCACCAAATGAGACAATTCCTGCTTGAAAGCCATGAAAACTTGCCAAGGCAACACCCAAATGAAAAACAGTAAAGACCTTTAACCAACCTCTTAAAGGTCCTTCCCTGAAATTTTGAAAAACAAGGAGAGCATAAAAACCCAATGCAAAGGCACCAGCTCCATACATTCGGCATAGCGTCATACTATTTGCATCTCCTGGATCGACATCGGGAATTAAAAATGGCAAGAATAGGAATACGATGCCTGCTCCTATTTCTAAAATGGCATTAAATAATACAAACCACTTTATCATGCTGATTTTTTACGTTTTGCTTCTTCAATACTTGCTTTAAGTGCTTCCATAATATCTACTACAGGCTTGTCATCTTCCACATCAGCAACCGTAATTATTTGCTTACCATCGACTTTTTGTTGCACCAAATCCATCAGGGCCTCGTGATATCTATCTTCAAAATCAACCTTGTCGAACGTTGTTGATAATGAATCAACCAATGTATTTGCTAACTCCAGTTGCTTTTCATCAATCTCAACAGGTTCTAGATCAGGGACATTTTCAATGCTTCTTAATTCTCTTGGGTAACGAAGCTTATACATGATGATGCCATTCTTATCTGGAGTGATCAATACCACATCTTCTCTATCCCTCAAAATGATTCTGCCAATCCCAGCCTTATTTGTTTTTCGTAGAACTTCGGAAAAAAGTGTAAAGGTTTTTTTTGCGATTTCACCATTTGGGCCAACATAATAAACAGCTTCAAAACGCGAAGGGTGTACTTCTGATAAGTCGACAAAGGCTTCAATTTCTATCGCTCTTGTACTTTTTAATTTTATCGAATTCAGTTCATCAGATTCAAAGACCACATATTGGTCAGGTTCATATTCAAATCCTTTAACGATGTCTTTTGTGCTGACTTTTTCACTGCAGGTTTTACAAGTCTTATTGTAGCCTATTCTCCCATGATCTTCCTTGTGCAATTGATTAAACCTAATTTCATGCTTTGTTTCGACTGCATTAAATACTTGTATTGGAATTGTTACTAGTGAGAAGCGGATATGCCCCTTCCATACTGATCTCATAATGTAGTTTCTTATTTGATCGAAAATTACTACTAATAATGGTAGTAACCAACTCGGGGAAGAAGGAGAACTTTAGACTCGTGATAATCCTTGCTTAAGTCCAAGGTACTTTAGTGCCTTGAATGTTGATGACAATTGATTCTGATCTGTTGAGATCATTCAACTCGCCTTCAATTTCTTCTTCAATGCAAACAATTCATCTCTAAACTGTGCGGCAGAAATGAAATCCAACTCTTTTGCGGCCTTTTTCATTTTGCGTTCCGTCTCTGCTATCATTGTCTCCATTTGATCTTTGGACATATAATTGATGACAGGATCAGCTGCTAAATTTGGCTCATCAGATTCGATGTATGCTACTGGTTTTGCTTTTCCTCGTATGTCGAGAACAGATTTTTGATTTCTAATTTGCTCTTTCGTTTTAAATATAGTTGCAGGCGTGATGCCATGTTTTTCATTGTATTCTGTTTGAATGGCTCTTCTACGGTTGGTCTCATCTATCGTTGTTTGCATGCTATCGGTGATTTTGTCTGCATAGAAAATAACCGTTCCATTGACATTCCTAGCTGCTCTTCCAGACGTCTGTGTTAGTGATTTGGCATTCCTCAAAAATCCTTCTTTATCAGCATCGAGGATTGCAACCAATGATACCTCTGGCAAGTCAAGCCCTTCTCTCAAAAGATTGACACCCACCAAGACATCAAATTCTCCCAATCTCAAATCACGAATGATTTCTACTCGATCCAGAGTGTCTACCTCTGAATGGATGTACCTAACTTTGACTTCCAGTTTTTGCAAATATTTAGTCAGCTCCTCTGCCATTCGTTTAGTGAGTGTGGTAACTAAAACACGCTCTTCAACGGCGATTCGCTTATTAATTTCTGCTAGTAAGTCGTCAATTTGATTAAGGCTCGGCCGCACATCTATTGGAGGATCTAATAAGCCAGTAGGCCGCACAATTTGTTCGACCACCTCTCCTTCTGTTTGTTCTAATTCGTAATCTCCAGGAGTCGCACTGACAAATACGACCTGATTAATTAGGCCTTCAAATTCATTGTAGTTTAACGGTCGGTTATCTAAAGCAGATGGTAAACGAAAGCCATAATTTACTAAGTTGATCTTTCTAGCCCGATCACCTCCCCACATACCTCTCACCTGAGGTACAGTAACATGACTTTCATCGATCATCATCAAATAATCATCAGGAAAATAATCCAATAAACAAAAGGGTCGAGTCCCTTGTTTTCTGCCATCAAAAAATCTGGAATAGTTTTCTATCCCATTGCAATACCCAAGTTCACGCATCATTTCCAAATCAAAGGTCACTCGTTCCTTGATCCGTTTTGCTTCTAAATACCTCCCTTCTGATTCGAAGAATTTTACGTGTTCGTGAAGCTCATCTTCAATTTTATATAAGATGCCTTTTAATCTGTCTTTAGGTGCGACATACAAATTAGCAGGAAAAATTGCCGCATGTTCCAGTTCTTGAATTCGTTTTCCAGAAGAAATTTCCAGCTGTTCTATTGTTTCTATTTCATCGCCCCAAAAGATAATCCGATAGCCATAATCCAGATAAGGAAGATTGATATCGACGGTATCACCTTTTACGCGGAAGGTGCCTCTTTTTAACTCGATTTCTGTTCGGGAATACAGACTGCTGACCAAGTTGTATAGAAAGTTATTTCTGGTAATTGTCTGACCCTTCTCAATTCTAATGATACTGCTTTTGTAATCCTCAGGATTGCCCATTCCATAAATACAAGAGACACTTGCAACGATGATAATATCCCGTCGTCCAGATAACAAGTTAGTTGTCGCGCGTAATCTCAGCTTATCAACCTGCTCATTGATTGATAAATCTTTTTCAATGTATGTATCTGAGTAACTGATATAAGCTTCAGGTTGATAGTAGTCATAATAGGAGACAAAATATTCTACAGCGTTATCCGGAAAGAATTCAGTGAATTCAGAGTAAAGCTGTGCAGTCAATGTTTTATTGTGGGTCAACACCAGCACTGGTTTATTGAGCTCTGCGATGACATTTGCCATCGTGAACGTTTTACCAGATCCGGTGACACCTAGTAACACTTGTGCTACATCATCATTTCTTACACCGGCGATTAGTTGTTTGATTGCCTGAGGCTGGTCACCTGTGGGTTTGTACTTTGATGTTAGATTGAAAGCCATACATTATTTTCGAACTACAAAAATGAGTAAAAAATGCGACAACATGTTTGCACAAAAAATGATTTGTTTGGCCAAACATTAAGTTTAGCTACAAAAGCATTCTATAATTCTAGTGCTGTATATTTGAACCAATGATCGAGCAATTGAAAGACAAATATGCAACACCAGAACTTGCAGGTAAGGCAATCAATACCCTGGCTAGGATCAGTTCTTCCAAAGCGGGAGAATTGGCACTTGATATTTTTTGTAGTCCAAGAGAAGGTAAAGAATTATCAAAAAAAGAAATGCGCTTTTTGGATAGTGCCGTAAATACTGATTTAGCCTTCGAAGATTATGCCCTCCGAGTATATAAATGGGGGACCGGTAGTCAAAAACTATTTCTTGCCCATGGCTATGAATCAAATAGTGCAAGATGGAGAGCCCTGATTCCACTACTTGTCAGAAATAACTATGAGGTTGTGGCAATGGATGCTCCAGCTCATGGGCAATCTGGTGGTAAGATGGTGAATGGCATCCAGTATGCGAATGCTCTGAAACTGGTTATTGAAAGAGAAGAGCCTTTTGCGATAATAGCGCATTCACTTGGTGCGATGTCAACTGCTTGGTATTTCAAGGATTTGGACAAGATACCTGTAAGCAAATTTATCATGTTGGCAGCATCGTCAAAATTGAGAACCGCGATAAACTTATTTTATGATGCACTAGGGATGAATGCAAATGCAATCAAAGCGATGGAAACACAGTTTAATAAAAAGTTCGGTTTTACCATAGACGACTGGACAGTTGCAGAGTATTTTAAAGACTGTGATATATCCGGTACGTTGATTCACGACAAGTTAGATCCAATTGCCTCCATAGAAGAAGCATACTCGATACATCATGTATGGGACAGAAGTACATTAATAGAAACCAATGGACTTGGACATTCACTGCAATCTGCGGATGTATTTCGGTTGATTTTGACAGAATTAGATAAAGTCGAATAGCTCATGAAACAAACGACATCCATACTACTCAGTATCTTTTCAATTTTAGTAATGATTGCCCTTTATGTTGGCACCCAAGCTGGTTGGTTCGGTGACAACCCAGTTGGACGGACAGGCAATTATAATGAGCCTCTTATTGTACCAGAACCATATGCATTTGCTATTTGGGGTCTCATCTATTTGTGCTTAATCATACTTCCAATATTCCATTGGTTTAAAAGACGCGAGTCAACTACAAAATGGAATTCATTTAGAGAATGGTTCTCATGTAATGTGGTTTTAAATGGTTTATGGTTGGTTGCCGCTTCATACGATTGGTTGTGGACATCAGTTATCATCATCATTGGCATGCTGGTCAGTCTCTATAACATGCGAGTTATCCTTTCACAGCTGAAAGGTGCAGGTGAGTCCGTACAATATTGGATGGAAGAATTTGTTGTCCATATCTATTTTGCTTGGATAACATTAGCTACAGTATTAAACATTTCAGCTGCTTTGACCATGTATGGTTGGAATGGCTTTGGTCAAACAGAAGTCTTTTGGTCCCTGATCATATTGCCAATTGCAGCAATAATTGCGGCTTTGATTTTCTATAAATTTAGAGACAGAGCTTTTGCTGGTGTAGTCGTCTGGGCGTTTGTTGCTATTGTTGTTAAACACTTTACAGCAAATCCCTCTATTGCCTATTTGTCAATGCTTGTTGCGGGAGTATTTTTCGCTTTGATGGTTTTGCCAATGAAGGGAATCAAAAGTTTGGAATAATATTTCTCCACAAGGTCAAGCGCCATACTGCTAAGGGTTTTTCGATCCATTGAAATACTGTCATCCTGAGCTCCCTAATAAGACAATAATGGCTTATAAAATTAAAAGAAATGACAAGGAGTATTACTTTAGAAAAGAAGTAATCTCTTTCAA
>CAYNMW010000071.1:0-21594 GCA_964398295.1 uncultured Saprospiraceae bacterium
CCTTCAATAATGACATCAGCCATTACAGTTGTTGTATTTCCGCAATCATCGATGGCAGTCCAGGTCACTGTTGTTGTGCTATTGGTGCACAAGTCTATATTGAAAGTTGAATAGTCATTTGTTACTAAGATATTGCCACCACCCATTGGGTCAGGTATGTCTGGACATTCTGATGGTCTGAGCTCAAGCAAATATCCAGCATTGCCATTACTTGTTGTAAAGAATTCTACACCAGTAGCAACAGTATTTGATTGCCAGACAAAATTACCATTCCCATCAGATTGTCCACCTGATCGAATGACCGTGTAAGTTGGAGGTGTTCCGCCAGCCATGTAAGTGTTTAATGGAGTTAATAATGTATATAGAGCGCCATCCAAACTTGTAATTCCATCCAAAGCACCATTACCTCCTGATATGAATTGTCCATGTATTGCTGAAATAAATACTGGTACAGATCCTGAAATAGTAAACTGTGGCGTTTGTCCAGTATTAACAAAAAATGATCCATTTGCGCTTACATTAACATTGCTTGCAGTAACGAGAATACTTCCAGGAGGAAGACCGTAATTACAACTGATATCTACATTAGATACTGATTGATTATTACCAGCTGATAGACCTAGATCGATAGGCGTAAAACCAATAAATTCTTCTACACAATCTACGGGGCAATCATCTGGCATACCAAAACCACTACAATCATCCGTAGCAGTAACACTTGCCAACCAACTACTAATACTGGTAACAGTTGTCTCCAAGTCAGTACACGGCAAGATAAGATCTTCAGGAGCTACCATCAAAGGAGGTGTATCATCTGGTATAACCGTGATTGTACTCGTTGATGTACTACTGTTACCGCAAGCATCTGTTGCGGTAAACGTGATTGTTGTTGTTCCACCTATTCCACAAACATCAAAATCTGTCGTACTAAAATCATTCGTGATTGTTATATCTGGATCACAATCATCAATGGCTACTGCACCATTTAGAAAAGCCCCGATCGAAGTATTGGTATCATTACAATCAATTATTATCGGGGTTGGTGTAGTTGTGAATACTGGTGGTACATTATCTCCTTCGATAATCACATTGGCCATAACTGTTGTTGTGTTGCCACAATCGTCTATGGCAGTCCAAGTTACTGTTGTTGTGTTATTGGTACATAAGTCTACATTGAAGTCAGCGTAGTCATTTGTTACGATGACATCTGGATCACAGACATCAGTTGCTGTTACACTAGCTAACCAACTGCTGATAGAACTTGTTGTTGTTTCTAAATCAGTACATGGTAGAGTTAAATCACCAGGTGCTGCCATTACTGGTGCTGTTTCATCAGGTGCTACTGTAATTGTACTTGTTGTCGTACTGCTATTGCCACAGGCATCTGTCGCTGTCCAGGTGACTGTCGCTGAACCACCGCCATTGCATATATCTATTGCTGTTGGACTATAGTCATTTGTAATTGTAATGTCTGGATCGCAGGCATCAACGGCTACTGCACTATTCAGCCAATTACCTAATGTAACATCCCCACTCATGCAGTTTATATCTAGTGTAGTAGGAGTGACAGTAAACACAGGCGGTACATTGTCTCCTTCAATGATTACATCTGCCATAACTGTGGTTGTATTACCACAATCATCTACTGCTGTCCAAGTGACAGTGGTTGTGCTTGCTGCACACAAATCATTATTAAACGTTGAAAAGTCATTTGTCACTACGATGTCTGGATCACATAGATCACTCGCTGTAACGCTTGCTAACCATGTGCTTATACTGGTTGTTGTCGTTTCTAAATCAGTACAAGGTAAAGTTAGGTCTTCAGGTGCTTCCATCATTGGTGCAGTCACATCTGGTGTCACAGTAATTGTACTAGTAGTCGTAATACTATTGCCACAGGCATCTGTCGCTGTCCAAGTTACGACTGTTTCTCCTGCCATCGGATCACAAACATCAATTTCTGTCTCTTCGTAATCATTCGTAATGACTACATCTGAATCACAATTGTCAGTTGCTAATGCACTAGCTAACCAATTGCCTAAAGTGATATCTCCATTATTGCAATCTATATTTAATGGAGCTGGGGTAAATGAAAATACAGGTGGTTGAGCATCTGGTATAATTGTAATTGTTGCTGATGCTACACTTGAATTACCACAATGGTCTGTCGCAGTCCAAGTAATTGTTGTGGCACTACTCATACAAATATCAAGGCCTTCTGCGCCTGCAAAAGTTATTACTGGGTTAGAATCACAATTATCCGTTGCAGTCGCGCTGTTTAAAAATTGTGCTATGACAGCGCTGGCATCATTTGTTTCATTGATGTCTGTACAGCTTAATTCTAAGTTTTCTGGGACCGACAACATTGGTGGTGTAGTATCCGGGATTATTGTAATTGTTGCTGATGCTACACTTGAATTTCCACAGTGGTCAATTGCCGTCCAGGTAACGGTCGTCGCATTACCCACGCAAATATCTATCCCTTCTGCACCAGTAAAAGTGATTATAGGATCTGAGTCACAGTTATCTGTAGCCGTAGCGCTATTTAAAAATTGTGCAATCGTGGCACTCGCCTCTGTAGTCCCATTGATATCTGCACAAGTCAATTCTAAATTTTCAGGGACAGTTAACATAGGTGGTTGTGCATCTGGTATAATTGTAATGGTTGCTGATGCTACTGTTGAATTTCCGCAATGGTCCCTTGCAGTCCAAGTAATTGTAGTAGCACTACCTGTACATATATCTATACCTTCTGCGCCCGCAAAGGTGATCATTGGATCACTATCACAATTATCAATTGCGGTAGCTCCGTTTAAAAATTGTGCTATAATAGCACTTGCATCATTTGTCTCATTAATATCTGCACAAGTCAATTCTATGTTTTCAGGGACAGTCAACATAGGTGGTTGTGCATCTGGTATAATGGTAATGGTTGCTGATGCTACACTTGAATTACCGCAATGATCCGTTGCAGTCCAAGTAATTGTTGTCGCACTGCCCATGCAAATATCTATGCCTTCTGCACCTGAGAATGTAATTACTGGGTCAGTATCACAGTTGTCTTCTGCTGTTGCGCCATTTAAAAATTCAGCAATCAAAACACTCGCATCATTTGTTTCATTGATATCTGCACAGCTCAATGTCAAGTTCATTGGAGGTGTCACAGTTGGGGGTATTTGATCACCTTCTATGATCACGTTCGCCATCACTGTGGTTGTATTGCCGCAGTGATCAGTAGCAGTCCAAGATACAGGTGTTGTACTTGGTGCGCAAAGATCAAAATTGAAGTTAGAAAAGTCATTGGTCACAATGACAAAAGGGTCACATAAATCAGTCGCTGTCACACTGGCTAACCAACTAATTATGCTTGTCTGTGTAGTCTCAGCATCTGTACATGGTAAGGTCAAATTAGCTGGAGCAACCAACATTGGTGGCACATTGTCCACAATTGATATGCTTCCTGTAACTGTATTAATGTTGCCGCACTCATCAGTTGCTGTGAATGTTACGGTTTGAGATATTTGATCGTTTTCACAAAAGTCAAATGATTCAAATTCTGTAAAGTTATTTTCTATAGTGACCTCTCCACAATCATCAGTTGCTGTCACAGTGCTTAACCAATCTGTAATGAGTTGATCATTATTGGGATCGTTACACACTAGAGATAAATTCCCTGCTGGTCCAACTACTGTTGGTGGCGTCGTATCTACGATCGTATAACTTGCAAAACAAGTAGACTCATTACCAGATTCATCAGTAGCAGTAAATTGGTATAACTGAGTCTCGGTGTTTCCGCATTGGTCTTTTGATAGAATCAATTCTGAAGAGACGGAAACATTTCCACAGTTATCAGTTGCTGTAAAGCCACTTAGGAATCCAGCTAAGCCTGGATCAATTGGGCACTCCTCAATGCTGAGTGTAACATCATCAAATGAAACAGTGTTATCAGGATTAAAACCATTTTGTTCATTGTAAAGATAAAATCTGATACAATAGTTGGTCCCTGCATTTAGAGTGAAATTGGTTGGTTGGGAATAGTTAAACGGTCCTGATGAAAGCGAAACATCCATAAATAGAGTTGTCGAAGAGGCAAAACCATCAGCACTAATCGCTGTCGTCACCTGAAAGTCTGCAGCTCCTCCCCCAGGACCACCTGGGAATATGCTTTCAAATATATTTGTTAGTGTAGACTTCTGAGCAACAGTAAAACAGAGTTCAGCATAATCATCATCGGCGATTGCATCGGCTGCATTTAATGTTTGAGCATCTGTCAGGATGTGTTCAAAGGTTGATCCATTTGGGATCATAGCTGGGTTGCCATTATTATCGAGCAAAGTGAGTCCCGGACCAAATGTAATATCATCCACACTACTTACTAGACCATTGGAATTGTTATCTCCTGCATAGCTTGTACCACCGTTGCCATTGTGATTCCAAACTAATGTGCCTGTAATAGGGTTGTCAATAATTGGTTCCTCTGCGCATTCAACAATCGCATCTTCTGGACATGTAATCGTTGGAGGTTCATTATCTACTTTAATACTTTGAGTGAATGTGCTGGTACAACCATTAGGACTATTCAATGTATAAGTGACTGTCACATGGCCAGTATCTCCAATGGTTACTGTAGCTCCTGTTCCATCTCCGTTGTCCACCACACCTTCTCCAGTAAATACGCCTCCATTAGTGACAGGCACTAAATCTATTACCGTTCCAGGGCACTGGTTTTGAGCGAAGCTAAATGAAGCATCTTGAATGGTGCCGTCTTCTATGTTTATGGTTAGGTCAAAAAATTCCTCACAACTCCCTGCAGGAAAATCATTACAAGCACCATAGCTAATTGTTTCTGTTAGTCTTAAAGTGACGGTACCTGTACCTGTCACTTGTATTTGTCCTGTGGTTGCATTGGCTATAGTGGCTGGTCCAGAAACAACTGTCCAAGCAACAGTAGCCGCTCCATCATATGCAGGACTATTTAAGATAGGTGTGTACAAATGAGATGCAACATCTCCATCAGAAAAACATATTTGATCTTGAATATCAAAATTGGGTTGAGGTTGTTCGGTAATACAAACAAAGACATTTTCTGGATTAGCTTCGCAGTCGTCAGCTTCATCAGATAATGCAGGTGGTGTGTAGGAAAATTCATAGCATCCTGCCTCCGTATAGGAGAGTGTAGACCCTGATACTGATCCTGATGCAGGTCCCCCAACTAATGCCCAGCTACCTCCAAATATATTAGAAGAACTGTTACTTGGTTCTATCAATGCATCTAAGCCTACAGTGCCCGCTGGATTGATTTCACAGTCTATTTTAATATCATCAAGTACGATCATTTGCTCTTCTATTACCTCAAAGGTTCTACTGCAAAAAGTAGCACAAATATCTATGCCCATCTCATGATTCAAGGTGTAAAGGCCAGGTGCCAAATTATCAGGTTCGATTATGACATCGCCATCATTAATTCCATTTAGACCCGGTTCATTTTCATTAATGACAGTCCCGTCAGGTGCAATTAATTGCCACACACTCATCTCGTCTCGTGTTCTACTAAGCAGGTCATTTGCTAATAAATCAAAACCTGGATTAGTCAACTCCATGTCTAATCGTACGTCTGCTCCGTCAATACATAAAGGACTTGGTAATTCAAAGCAAGGATCAAAAGAAGGATAGATTGTAATTTGTGAGCAGCCAGTGACGTCTTCACATCCTTCATTTTCTTCTTCCGGAATTGTTAAGCAAATCTCGTAGATACCTGCATATTGAAAACTATCTCCGATAAGTCTTTCTGGGATAACTCTTATGAGATCTTGTGATGCAATAATCTGAAAAGGTGTTGCTGCTCCTGAAAATCCAAAATCAGTTGATGCATTTACAGTATCGTGATTATTACCATTTACCAGACTTGATGAAACTTTGTTTATCGTTATTTCTTCATCGGTGAGATCGCCATCTACAAAGGAAAGTGTCAAATTGACAAGTGAACCATCAGCATTGAAAAATCTGATTAGACTTGATCCATCTGTGTAACAAACTGGACTTTGTCCAACGTCTACCGTAGGTGCATCAATACCTCCTAAAACTTCAAAATTCTTGGTAAAAGAATTGGTACATCCATTGGGACTATTCAGCGTGTATGTTACAGCATAAGTTCCAGGTTCTGTTGCAGTAAATGTGCCACCTGTTCCTAGACCATCATCTGTTACGCCTACTCCTGTAAACACACCACCATTCACATCTGGATCTAATTCTATCACCTCGCCTGGACATATCGGATCTTCACAATCGAATTCAGCATTTAGGGCTGTACCATCTTCAACTTCTATTTGAACTTGGAAAACTTCTGAACATTCTCCTGCAGGTATATCCCCACACCCTCCGTAAGCTATGGTTTCCATCATCTGGACCACAACTGTCCCTACTCCAGTTATTTGAAATCGACCAGTATTTGCATTTATAAGGCTTGCTGGCCCACTGACAACACTGAATGCTCTTGTGACTCCATCAGTATATAGTGGGCTATTGATAAGTGCGTCGAGAATAAGATTGGCATCTCCATCTGAAAAACAAACTTGGTCTTGGATATCAAAACTTGGCTGTGGTTGTTCTGATACACGAATAAATACCTCTTCAAAAGTCTCATTACATTCCGATGCACTTTCTGGAACATTTGCAGGGTCATAGCGCAGTCGGTAACAGCCCGCTTCACTATAAAACAATGAGCTTCCGCTAATGTTACCTGATGCTGGACCAGTAAAAAGACTCCAAGTTCCACCGAAGATATTAGAAGAACTTGCAGTAACATCTATCAAACTTTCCAAATCTATAACGCCAGTCGCGTTGTCTACACAATCGATTAATTCATCTATCAAAATTACATTCTGATCTTCTATGATCTCAAAAGTTCTGCTGCAAAAAGTGGCGCAGATATCTATACCCATTTCATGGTTTAGTGTATACAATCCAGGGCCATAAGTTGCGCCTAATATATTTCGTGTCACTGTTACATCACCGTCTGCTATTCCAACTAATCCAGGATCACCTTCTTCTATGACTGTTCCATCAGGGGCGATCAAGGTCCATACGCTCATTTCACCTCTACTCCTACCCAAAAGGTCAGCTGCTAAATCATCAAAGTTGGGAGTTCCTCCACCTACTTCAATACGAATATTAACTCCCGTTTCACATAATATATCTTCAAATTCAAAACAAGGATCTAGAGATGGGAATATCGTCAGACGTCCGCAAGTGACGAAGTCTTCACAACCATCATTTTCTTCAGAAGGTATTGTGAGACATATTTCATAAATACCAGCATACTCATAACTATCTCCGATTAAGTGCTCAGGGATCACACGAATCGCGTCATCCACACCAAACAATTGAAATACCGCATCTGCTCCTACAAATCCGAAAGCAGCAGCGGCATCAAATGCATCATGATTATCACCGTCAACATCTCCAGTAGGAACTTTGATTACAGTGATTTCCCCATCGGAAAAATCTCCATCTATAAATTGAGTTGTAAGATCAACTACAGATCCATCTGCATTAAAGAATTGTATTGTCGAAGAACCATCAGTATAACATAAAGGACTTGCTCCTATATCTATCGATGGTGCAATACAATCCGTACACATATCTACATTGACTATCTGTTTATCAATAACTTGACAATCATCCTCTCTAAACGTGTATGTTATTTCATGCATCCCAATACCAGCCGCAAAGGGATCAAAGGTAGTTCCTGAGATTCCAGGGCCTTGTAGGGAGGAATTAGCTGGATCAAGAGCTGGCTCAAGAGTTATCATAAATGGATCTGCATCTAGGCAAACAAAACTCGCCATATGAATCTTAGGATCTACTTCGATTCCGCATGTACCATTTAGGATGATCTCACAACCCTGATCATCCATAATGGTTACTGTCCATGAATGTTGGTTGGGGTCAAGCGTTAGTGTTACTACACCATTTTCATCAACTGTTGTACTTGATAGCGTTCCTCCAGTAGCACCTAAAGTATATAATGTTGCATCAAAACCAGGTAGACCTCCAGTAAATCCAGAAATCTCTACAACACCAATATTTGTATCATCTCCAGGCCCCACTTCACATTCTCGACATGCTGCCATAGCTTCTATTGGTTCTAATAAGACAAAAGAAACATAGTTAGTATTTTCTCCACAGTTTAAAATCCGCCCAAAACAAGAACCGACTCCGACGGGCTCAACATTATTATCGCCCCAGACAGAACCAAGGACTTCAATTAAAGTATTGCTTGGTAAATTTCCACCACCACTTGCTAATGGAGCATTCGTATTAGAGTGATCTTGGATGCCTACACCTCCTGTGTTGACTATTTCTACTTGCGGATTTGATCCTGTTGAAGCATCATAGACATTAATAACATTTCCTGCTGTACCTCCATCAGTAGGATAAGGGTTAGCAGGATTAGGTCCACCATTGAAATAAAAATCAAGATGATAAGAACCAGTCATTGGATTGTTATCTGCGTCTGTACCTGAACCAATTGGATCGTCAAACATCAAATCTCCTAATACGTCTATGTCGATTGATTCTCCTGCACAGATGATATTATCAGTTGTATTTAAAGTACCTGCATCAGCAGTGTTTTGTATAGGCCAACTAAATGAATCGAATGCTAAACAATTGCCATCATCAACACCATCGCCATTACAATCTACAGCTCGAATACCACGGCAAGTTTGATCTACTTGACTACCTTGACAGCAGGTATTGGTTGTTGTACCATTAGTCCGAATTTGGAAATTGATAACGCCATCTGCTGCTGCTTCAGATATATCTGCCGATGGAATGGTTACAGAAAGAGGAAATATGATATCACATTTATCATTTTCTGGTAAGCCAGTGACATCAGATTGGGCAATGATAATGCCACATTCATTGACTATATAAGCAACTTCACAAGCGTTATTGAAATCTCCTCTCAAGGTAATGTTGAAGGTTGCAGATGCACAAGACATTCGTTTTCCAACAGGGACAAAAATTTCTACATTTAAATCTGGACCTTCTCCAAGTCCAGTTGCTGCTCCATTATCATCGCAAAATTCTGTTCCGTCAACTGCAAAAACTTCATCAGAGGCACCAATATCTACATTAGATGAAGTTCCTAAAAAGTTCATGTTAAGATCTCTTGTGGCAATATTATCCCCAATGAATACGCCTTGATTGCAATCAGAGACATTAAAGGCAGGTATACCTGAATCATCACAAGAGATAGGCTCAGCTAATTGTCCAAAGCCAATAATGCTAAAGCTGACAACTATCGTTGAAACAAGTATTTTGACAAAAGCCTCCTTCCGAACTATAAAATTACTAAACACCATTAGCGTAATTTTGTACTTTCTATAAAAAAATTTGTCGGCTATTATTGTTTGAAATAGTAGTCGATAAATATTTAATCTATGATCAATTACTTAGAGTAGATCAAAAATTAGACCTAATCAGGATGTGTGGTGTTAATTTAAAGCAGTTTCTAATCAAGAATACTGGTTTTTTTTGACTCTATTTGAATCAAACCAAGGATTTAAATCATATTAATTTAACTAATATGTCGTCTTTACCTTGTCAAGTGCCCGCATGGCCATTTCTTTAAGCTCAGTATGATAAGCTGCTCCTTGTTTTTGTTCCAGTACTCTTCCTCTGGTATCGAGGAATAATAAGCCGGGAAAACTCTCAATATTGTAAAGGAATTTCAAATCTGGGCCATTTCCTTTCTCTGCATTGACTTTATAGTTAACGAAATTATCATTCATAAAATCGCCAATGTTTTCGTCTGAATACACATCCTCTTCCATCAGCTTACAAGGTAGGCACCAATCTGTATATAAATCCATAAATACAATCTTGCCATCTCTCTCTGCTTTCTCAATAACATCAGTGAGAGTCGAATTTTTGATAAAATGAACAGCTAATGGGTCTTCTGGTTGCACCACTTTGACCACTTCCTTTTTAGAGGAACATGCAGATAGAAGTAGACAGCAGAAAAGTGCAAGCGTAATTCGAGACAATTTCATATTATATTTTTTTATAATATATCAATTTTAATACCAATTATGCATGTAGAACAGTACCTCTAGCGACAAAAAACGGATTCAGTAAATTCTCCTTATTGTACACGACTTTTTTATCCGTTCCATATTGCAAAACTTCTCCTCCTGCTTCTTCCAAAATGATTTGTGCTGCTGCAGTATCCCACTCCATAGTAGGTGCAATACGTGGATAGATATCAGCTTCTTTGTTTGCTAAGATTAAGAACTTTAGTGAACTGCCTTTCGAGACCAATTTAGGTTCGGTTAATGCGTCTACAAATGCTTGAGTCTCCTCATTCAGATGTGATCTTGAACAGACAATACGCAATCCTTCGTCATTCATGGAGAATGCAGCTACATCTAATTTTTTCTCTTCTCCGTTGATAAATGAATAGGCTCCTTTTCCCTTTTCTGCCCAATACATTTCATCAATTGCTGGAGCATACACCACTCCAAGAACCACTTCATTTTGTTCGATCAATGCAATATTGACAGTGAATTCACCATTTTTCTTGATAAATTCTTTGGTTCCGTCCAAGGGGTCTACCATCCAACAGTGCGTATATCCTTTCCTTTCATCAAAAGGTAAAAGTTTGTTTTCTTCAGAAATGATAGGATGTTTTACTTCGAGAGCTTCTAATCCTTTACAAATCACCTCATTTGCAGCCTGATCAGCTTTAGTCAATGGTGAGTCATCAGCTTTTGATTGGATTTCTATATCACTTGCGGAGGTATAAACTTCCATAATCACTGCTCCAGCATCCCGAGCAATCTTTCTTAATTCTTTCGTTAAATTAAACATATGTAGATTTGAGCTTACAAATATAATTAATGGCAGCAGTTCTTGTTACTGGAGGCGCAGGTTACATTGGAAGTCATACCATAGTAGAATTATTGTACAATCAATACGATGTTATCTCTATTGATAATTATATTAATTCTTCCGAAGAGACCTATCGTCAAATTAAGCGCATTGCGAATAAGGATGTCAAGCATTACGATCTTGACTTATGCCATAAAGAAGGACTAAAACACATTTTCGACAGCCACAATATTGAAGCTGTCATTCATTTTGCAGCATTAAAGTCAGTTGCAGAATCTGTCGAAAAGCCTTCATTATATTATAGGAACAATATAACAGCCATGCTCAATCTGTTAGATTGCTGTGTGGAGTACAATGTGAAGCGTTTCATCTTTTCTTCATCTTGTTCCGTTTATGGAGATGTTTCTGTCTTGCCAGTTACGGAAGATACTCCAATAGGTACTGCTCTCTCGCCATATGCATATACCAAGCAAGTAGGTGAGCGTTTGCTATCTGATGTATTTTCTGGTCCCAATTTAACCAGTATAAGTTTGCGTTATTTCAATCCAGCGGGTGCACACCCCTCAGGAGAATTAGGAGAATCGCCAATTAGTGCTGCGATATATTTGGTGCCAGTAATTACTGAATTTGCTGCAGGCAAAAGAAACAATCTGACCATCAATGGTACTGATTACGATACAAGAGATGGAACATGCGTCAGGGACTTTATTCATGTTGTTGATTTAGCAAAAGCTCATGTGCTCGCTCTGAAGTATCTGGAAGAAGCAGACCAGGAAACTGCTGAGATATTTAATCTTGGATTTGGTAATGGAGTTACTGTGCTAGAAGCAATAAATGCTTTTCAGGAAGTTTCAAATATAGAATTGAAATACAAGACTGGTCCACCTCGAAAAGGAGATGTGGTTTCCATATATGCAGATTATACGAAAGCAAAAGAATTACTAGGCTGGGAGCCTGAATATAATATAAAGGATATTATGTCTACTGCCTGGGCTTGGGAACAAAAACGATCAAGTGGACATTGAATCTTTATTATTTTCCTCTAAACTATTGTTATTTGGAGAGCAAACAGTATTAACTGGTTCTCAGGTATTATCTATTCCGTTTCAGAAATTTTCTGGAAAGTGGCAGTATGGTCAAGAACAAAATTCTGCAATGCTAGATGTATGTAAACAATTACCAAAGGACTTGATAAATCTGGAATTATTGGAGGAAGCAATTCGTAAAGGTTTGTTTTTTGAATCCACGATACCTCAGCAAGCAGGCCTAGGAAGTTCTGGTGCATTGAGTGCAGCACTGTACCGTTTCTTTTCGCACTCTGTTAAAAATACGATTGGAGCAATTCAACAAGATTTAGCAGTAATTGAGTCGATATTTCATGGGCGTAGTTCTGGAACAGACGCATTGGTATCTTTTGCAAATCGAGCTGTACACACGAAGGATGGAAAATCTACTTTAGTGGATGTTGAGTTGGAAAATCAGAAGGTTTATATCTCATTAATAAATTCTCATCAAGAAAGATCGGCTAAAACATACATTCAATTATTCTTAGATAGTGTTGAGAGTGAAAGTATTGATCATCAATTATTATCAGATAAATCTGACCAGGCATTAGCACTATTTTTACAATCATCAGAAGAGTGTTTTGATGCAATTAAAGAACTTTCCCTGGTTCAGTTGAAGGAGTTTTCTGCATTTATTCCTGACTACATTAAAAGCTATTGGAAAGCTGGAATTGATCAAGACGCCTATTTCTGTAAATTGTGTGGAGCAGGCGGTGGAGGATATTTTTTATGTTTTTCGGAGGTACCGATAGAAAAGTCACCAACAGTTATTTCAGTTAATTGGTAACAAAGTAAATTCTATTTTTACGTATTACAATTTTGCCTTGTAATCCAACGGAAGCATATAAGCAACTCTTTTTGTTGCCCAAAATCCATATTCTTCAATTTCAGTTGAATTTAATATTCTTCCATTTTTGTCTAGTATGATTTTGTCCGATGAAGAACCTAGATAGGAAATATAATCATCATTTACTTCCACATGTGCTTTTTGTAAGCCTGATGAAAAAGTATGGCTCAATTTGCTTTTTTGTGTCTCCTTTTTTGGACCCTTATCTAAATATTCTACCGTAAGATGATGGTCAATTTCTATGACATAATTTCCATCATCACTTTGCTCAATTAGTATAGAGTCAATAGGTACGGGTTCATGTTTTACGAATTGACCGTGATAATTTTTTTGAGCACTGCCAATTGAAAATTGCTCTTTATCTAACTCATTGTGAATCAAATCATAAAAAAAACTGTGATACGTTTGAGCGAAGGCTTTTTTTCTGTTTCTTTTTATTTTTGCAAGTTCTTTTTTGGTTTTTTCTATTTCTTGAAAACTCGACCTTCCTTTGTACATCACATCATTGTTTCTTTGCAATTCAAATTCTGACAGAAAGTACTTAATCGTATACCCTAAATGATCATTTTGAATGAGAATAGGTTCGTTTGCCTTTGCTAGCAATGTTGAACTTTCTTCAGTAAATAAGATAACTTCTGGATTTAATATTTTGATTCCTTTACGATCTGATTCTTCGCCTAAGAAAGCATTTTGAAAGCGTTTAAGTCTCTTCCTTCTTAATTTTTTATTTACCTTATATGTAATGTTTACTTCACTTAATTGGTGTCCTGTACTAGTTAGAAAAATTGTGTCACAACTCAGTATGTCTTTACCGATTAAATATGTTTCATTCTCATAATTTAAATGTGAAATAACCAGGGTGACATTATTGTGCTTCTTTAACTCCAAATTAAAATGACCAATCTTGTCTGTGATTGTACCTAATGAACTGTCATCAACAAAAATAAAGGCATCTTGAATTGGTTCTTTTCTATCCTTGTCATAGACAATGCCTTCAATCGTCTGGCCATATATAATATGACTAAAAAAGATCACAGAAAAAATTGACAAACAAATCTGGAGTTTAGTTTTTTGCATTATCATAACTTTATTTATTAGTAACGATAAATTCTGAGGTAGCATGAACTGGCATTCCGTTTTCTGCAATTCCTTCGACTATAACATCATAGATGGTGTTTCTGTCGCCTGTATAAAATTGTATTATTGCTTCACCAGATTCATCTACGATTAAGTTAGGATTCCAGTATAAAGTAGTACGTGAGTCAAATTTTGGATGTTCATTCGATTCAATGCTGTAATTTGGTAAATTAAATGGTTTGGATAAATGAAAGCCATTTACTTTTTTAGCAATAAAATCGCTGTCTTTGCTTTTAGGTAGCGGGCGACTATCTTCCGTAAATTCGTTTAAATAGACATTGATAATACCATTGACCCCCTGTTGACCATAAGGAGTCAATTGATTTAAACTACTTATTATATCTATGAAAGCAATTTGTGTTGGATGTAGTGCTTCTACAGTGCTTGCTGATACAAACGAACCATTTATCATAAATTGTGCAGCATTAGATTCAGATACTGAAGATAACCCTGAAGTCCTCCCTCTCATAATAACAGAGAATCTAGAAGTCTCACCAGGTTCGGGTAATGTGATCTCTATCCCGGAAGCTCTTGCTCTCAATATATCGTAAATATCATCATACAGATTAAGTTGGGGAATGTCCTCTGCAATAATTCTTGTATTTGGTCTGCTGTACAGCATCGTCTTTTTACTCTCTTTAATAAATCTGTCAATTGATTTCCCTTTTATAGAAATTTCTTCAATCGTATCAGACATCGCTATATCAGGAGAATTTTCTAATAATAAAATTCTTTCATATCTATCTAAAGTAACTTTATCAAGGGTCTCTTTGTCTTTTATAGACATATGTTTCATTAAATGTTTCGTATAGTTGTCAACTTCAGGTTTGACTTGATCAAAGATCGTGACATCTAATTTTTTATTGACTTTAATATTTGATTGTCGAGATTGATTCTTTTTGATATCTCCTAGCTTAAACAAGACATCGACTGTTTCAGAAGGTATGCTTGTTTGAATTGTAAATAATCCATTTTCATCTGAATGAAAAGAATACGTGTCAAGAATAGGTTGGAGTACATTCATTTCTCCAGAGGAGGAAATACCTTTGTCTTTATTATTTTTTGAATGTATTTTTCCATTTATTGAATACTGCGTTTCAGCTTTATATTGAAGTGTTTTAGATGTGATTAGTTCATTGGAAGAATTGCCATGCAAAATCATAAATTGATCAATCAATTCTAAATTGGTTTCTCCATCTTCATTTATGAAAATAGATGGAGATAATGAGGGATAAAAAGTACCACTGCTCAAAAAATTATTTGATTGTATGTTGTGATTGTTTACAATTTTTTTGTTTAAATAACGATCAACTATTGATATAGAATAATTGCCTGGTAATGATTCTCCTTCATCATCATAAAAATCTAAAGATAAATTAACTAGTGAACGTTTGTTGTATTGTTCTTGATCGAATTGAACATCAGCGTTGTAATTGTTAATTGCTAAATGATTAAATACATGCCTTTCTGCTACGATCTGTTTCTTTGAGTTTACTATAATGCAGCGAATGATACCAGTTGGGAGATTTTCTAAGTTAAATGAAAATTCATTTATGCTTTTATCACTCAATTCTTTTTGCACAATTGTATTGTTGCCTTGAATTAAGTGTAAGGCGTAATTTGTTGGCTTTTTAAGTGAGATAATGGTTGTGGTTAGAGTCTCTTCTTTGATGGTAGCTTTAATGGATAAAGATGCTTCAGTAATCGCAGGAAATTCTGTTATAGAATTACCTGATTTGATTTCATAATTAGTTACCTTGTTCGGAAGTATTGTTGTTTTTGCAAAACCAAATTTATTAGATTTTATTATTGACAGTTTTTCTCCATTCTCCAATAATTCAAATTCGATTGATTGAGGACTACCTTGTTTATTTGTGCAATGAAAAAGAATTTCATTTTCGATACCATCCACAAAATGACCGCCTTCTGGATAAATAGAAATGGAATAATTATCTGAATTGATTTTCTGCTCATTAGCCTTATTGGCAAAATCTGATTTACCATTTTCAACCAACAGAAGTTTTCGAAAGAAGTCACGAGGATGAAAATTTCTCATATGATTTGTATATGCGCGTAATGCATATGTGCCGCCATTTCCAAAAGAACTGAGATCAAAGGAACCTAGCCCAACACCATCTGTGGTTTTAATTGTTCTTGCTTGTTCAATCTCACCCAACTCATTGATTAAATCTATATAAACAACCTCACTTTTAGATGAACCTAATATTCTGGATTGATCACCGAGGTAAATTTTATAATAAATAGTTGCTCCCTTTAGATAATAGTCTTTGTCAGTGTGAACATACAGTTGATCTTTAGCAGTCTTAGATATACTAGTTAGTTGTGCAACACAAATTTGTTGAAGACACAATAAACAAAGTAGTAGTTGAATTTTTGTCAACATAAGTACGAGTTATATTCTTTCAGATGATCATCAAAACCATTTTGGTGCAAATTAAGTATTAATTAATCGTTTTTAACTAAGTTAGTTCTCTGACTTAAATCGTTTGAGATATATCAAACGCTTCCAAATAGTCCGCACATCGTTTTAAGAAACTACCACCCAACATACCATCAACTATCCGATGGTCATAGGATAATGATATAAACATTAGGTTTTTAATGCCAATAAAATCGCCTTTATCTGTTTCGATAACAGCAGGCTTTTTTTGAATCACACCGACAGACATTATGGCTACTTGAGGTTGATTAATTATCGGAGTACCCATGACATTTCCAAATGTACCTACATTGGTCAAGGTAAATGTTCCATCCTGCACCTCATCTGCCTTGAGTTTATTGTTTCTAGCTCTGAATGCTAAATCATTTACCTGTTTTGTAAGTCCCAATAAACTTTGTTGATCAGCATTTTTGATCACAGGCACAATGAGATTGCCATTCTTCATTGCTGTTGCCATTCCAATGTTAATGCGATTCTTTTTGATGATTTTGTAGCCATCAACGGATACATTTACCAGTGGAAAATCCTGGATAGCTTTTACAACAGCCTGTATAAAAATAGGCGTGTATGTAATGTTTTGTTGGTATTTTTCTTTGAAGGCTTGTTTTACTTTATTTCGCCACGTTACAATATTGGTCATGTCTACTTCCACGAATGAGGTGACATGTGCTGAGGTCTTTTTTGACATAACCATATGGTCGGAGATAAGTCGACGCATGCGATCCATCTCAATAATTTCATCTTGACCATTCAGAGATTGAGGAGGTGTGACGAGAATAGATTGTTGAGAAGAATCGGGCTTGCTGGTAGGTGTAACGGCTATAGCACTCATTGAAGGATTATCTAAATAGGCCAGAATGTCATGTTTGGTAACTCTGCCCTTTGCGCCTGTTCCTTGTATTTTTTCCAATTGATCGAGGGTGATTCCATTTTGTTTGGCAATGTTCTTCACCAAAGGAGAATAAAAACGTGTTCCCTTAGCCTTAGCCCCTGGAATTGCTTGAGGGACGGACACGACTGTTGTTGCCTTTTCAGAATTTGCAGGTTCGGAATCCGACACTGACTCTGCTTTTGGTTCTGGAGTAGATCTAGAGGACTTTATTGCTGTTGCTTTTACTTCTTGTTCTGTTTCTATGAGGGCAATTACCGTACCTACGGGAACGACATCATCTACTTCAAACAATATTTTTGTAAGTGTTCCAGAGACTGGAGATGGAATTTCTGAATCTACTTTATCTGTAGCAATTTCAAGGATGGTATCATCTTCCTCAATTGCATCACCGACATGTTTCACCCAGCTAAGGATAGTTGCTTCGATAATACTTTCGCCCATTTTGGGCATGACTAATTCGAATTGTGGCATGGTTCCTTATTTATTTTGCTAAGATAAATGATTATAAGCTCACAGCTTTCTAACCAGTATTCTTTTTGTTTGTTCACTTTAAAAATCTTTGTATGATTTTTGGTTGATAATGTCGGTATATTGTCTATTTGAATATAACATATTGTAAACCAGTTCTATTTTCATTGGTTATAGTTCTCTGTTTATGAATTGAATTCAAGATTCGACATGAAATTATCGTATTCAAGTTTTAAAGATGACGACAAATTTATCCTTACAGATTTTACCTGTGAACCATCACAACAATTATTTGAGGAGAAGGGTTTGTATAAAATTTTATGGAATCGCGGAAAGGTACTCGACATAACTGTTGACGATTATAAGGTGGAGCTAGATGGAGATGAAATGATATTTTGTACACCATTGAATGTCATGCAAGTGCCTATGGATAATGAAGACTTGCTTGCTTTCGTATTCAATAAACAATTTTTCTGTATCCAGACACATGATGAACAGGTTTCCTGTCAAGGATTTCTTTTCTTCGGATCAGCTCAACCCCAAATCATAAAATTGTCTTCTTCTGATATTGATGATTTTGAACAGATACATCAGTTGTTTCTAAAGGACCTCGCTTTCAAAGATCATTTACAAGGTGAATTACTACGATCAGTTCTAAAGAGATTGTTGATAGTCTCGACTCGTAAATTGAAAAGTGACCTACCCGATGTATCCATTTCAAACGGCCAGTTGGATGTAATTAGGGAGTATAATATACTTGTAGAGAAGCACTTCAAGCAATTCCATCAAGTAAAGGACTACGCAAATTTGTTACACAAATCTCCTAAAACATTGTCAAATCTATTTTCAAAGTTTAGTGAAAAATCACCCTTAATGGTCATCAATGAACGTATTATCCTAGAGGCAAATAGATTGTTGTTGTATTCACAAAAATCCAGTGATGAAATTGCACAAGAATTGGGCTATAATGACTCAGCGCACTTCTCTAAATTTTTCAAAAAGCATCAAGGTGTCAGTCCGTCTGCATTTAAAAAACTAAAACTTTCAAGAGCCAATCCTTAGGCTCTTTTTTATGAATGGGAAAAATGTATAAGATTCAAGGAACAATAGACAAAAAATAGGCCCTCTGTTTCATTCAACTTTGCATCGTTTTTAAATCTTAATTAATCTATCATGAAACAAATCATTACAATTTTTGCATTCCTTTTAAGTTTCGCTTCAGTAGAAGCTCAAGTCAAACAAGTAGAATTGCATCAAACGCCTGGTGCTTTTACATCTGAATCTTTATCCTTGGAGTCAGGACAATACCAATTTAATATTGTCAATGATAATGTTGGACACGAAGTCGGCTTTGTGTTGGTCCCAAAAGGAAAATACGATGCCAGTGATCACATCAAAGAGGCATATGTAACAGCTCCAGTAGCTACAGGTAAAACAGTAAAGTCTAATGTTGTTACTCTTGCTGCGGGCGAGTATGAATATTTTTGTCCATTAAATCCGACACCTAAGTATAGCCTTACGGTGAATGAAAAAGTGGAAAAAGTAAAGTTGACACAAATGCCAGGAAAATTTACAGATAATACCATCACATTGACTGAAGGAACATTTCAGTTCGAAATTGCAAATGATGGAGTCGATCATGAAGTTGGTTTTGTATTGGTACCAAAAGGGAAGTATGATGCAAGCGATCACATTAAAGAAGCCTATGTGACAGCTCCAGTTGCTACTGGTAAATCTTCTATGACCAAAATTGTAAATCTAGAAGCAGGCGAGTACGAATATTTTTGTCCATTGAATCCGACACCTAAGTATAGCCTTACGGTGAATGAAAAAGTGGAAAAAGTAAAGTTGACACAAATGCCAGGAAAATTTACAGATAATACCATCACATTGACTGAAGGAACATTTCAGTTCGAAATTGCAAATGATGGAGTCGATCATGAAGTTGGTTTTGTATTGGTACCAAAAGGGAAGTATGATGCAAGCGATCACATTAAAGAAGCCTATGTGACAGCTCCAGTTGCTACTGGTAAATCTTCTATGACCAAAATTGTAAATCTAGAAGCAGGCGAGTACGAATATTTTTGTCCATTGAATCCGACACCTAAGTATAGCCTTACGGTGAATGATAGAGTAGAAAAAGTAAAGTTGACACAAACGCCAGGAAAATTTGCAGATGATCACATAACTCTGACAGAAGGAACTTATCAATTCGAAATAGCAAATGATGGAGTCGATCACGAAGTTGGATTTGTTTTAGTGCCAAAAGGAAAGTACGATGCGGGTGATCACATTAAAGAGGCATATGTGACAGCTCCGGTTGCTTCAGGCAAATCTTCTATGACCAAAATTGTGAAGCTTGCAGCAGGAGAGTACGAATATTTTTGTCCGTTAAATCCTACGCCTAAGTATAGCTTAACGGTTAATTAATAGCTTATACATGAGCACCAATATAATGGCTAAGTCTTTTCATTAAGGCTTAGCTTTTTTTATTTATCAATATTTTGGTACTTGTTAATTGATGGGTTTTTATCCAGTTTCAGGTTTTTCACATCAGATCAAAATTCTTGTTTGTCAGCAAAATATTACCTTTGACAAAATTTAATGACAATGAATAGAATGCCTTTATACATTTGTATAACACTGCTCATTTTTGGTTTGATTTCTTCTTGCGGTGAAATGACACAAGAAGTTTGGATAAATGGAGATGAGTCTGGAAAAGTAATGGTTTCGTTTGATGCAGGAGACATGATACATCAATTGGAATCTATGTTAGATGCCGAAGAAGAAACTGAGGAGGGAGAATTTCAAGATTTTGATATTGAGACAGGAGAAGTTGTGGATGAAAATTTCGGATTTTTTGGCGAAGAGATCATCGATACTTCTTTTAGCATCTTAGATGTTATGCCTGATTCTATCAGAATGACAGTTGAAGATCCATCACTATTTGATTTGATGAGATTTAATGTATTTGGGAATAAGGAAGCGGGCGAAATGCAAATGCAGGTAGTTATGGAATACGAAAATGAAGAACAAGTAGAAGAATTCTTCAAAGAAATGGCAAGGCTTGATGAGTCAGGTCAAGCAGCAAGTTCGCAAAATGAAATCAAAGAAATGCTTACCAACTATTCTACAGATCTTTCAAATGGGATTGTGCGTATACCGATCACTGACGCATTCTCTGACTTAGAGGAAAAAGGACTTTTAGATGAAGAAACCAAGCTTCAATTGGATTCGATACAACAGAAATTATTAATGGAAGACGACATTGAAGGCTTAAGCTTTTTCAAATCGATCGTCAATTTTGATGTGAAAACGATCTATCATGTTCCTGGAGAAATAGAATATACGAATGATCAAGATGCGAATATAGATGGAAACACAGTAACATTTACTGATAATATGTGGGACCAATTGATAGGGAATAAACCTTCAGGATTAAAAGAGCGAGTGATTAAATTTAAGCTTTAGTAAGGAGTAAAAGCCTACCAAACGTTTGAGCCACATAGATTTCCCGGTGTTCCACTTTCCTTCGACAAGCTCAGGACAGGCTGTTACAATCAGGATAAACTTCTTCCAGCTGATCCGTTTTACTCCTAGCGGGATAAACTGACTTTTTTGTAATGCGATGCTTGGATTGTGAAAAAATATAGGCATAAAAAAAGCCTCCCATAAAGAGAGGCTTTGTTGACCCCTACCTAAGGTAGGCAGGCACAAGGACTTCCCGATGCTCCACTTTCCTTCGCTTAAACTTCTCGTCCAAGCATTATAATATGGAAGGCAAAAGGGAATAAAAAAAGCCTCTCGTGAAGAGAGGCTTTGTTGACCC
>CAYNMW010000072.1:0-21463 GCA_964398295.1 uncultured Saprospiraceae bacterium
ACTACTAAAAGTTGAGGCCTTAGAAGGGTATTATCCTTAACTAAATGGCATTGGGCTGATCACCCTTGGGTGAAACCTAACTATTTTCCCATTTTCTGTCTTGAATTTGAGCTTATTAGAAATATAAGTTTTAATTATGCGCAACATTTAGAATGCTTCTATTTTTGTCCAATATAACAGTGAAATGCAGCTAAGATTTCTATTTATATGTTTGCTTTTTATACTTGTGGGTTGTAGCACAGACCAGGATAAACAGCTTCCTTTAGCCAACTCATTCTATTTAGGAGGCATCCAAATCAATGAACCAGATCATCAGGACTGGGCACAATCTCTCAAGAAGGTTGGAATGAATACAGTTTCCGTTACGGTATATGCTAGACAAGGCATTTGGGATAAAGCAAATTTATGGTGGAGAGAAGATGAAGATGGACTGATCAGCGAAATTGATGCAGCCAAACAAGCTGGGTTAGAAGTTGTTTTTATTCCCCGACTGTTGCTTGATCATTATTTTGAAGAGAATAAGTTTTTGTGGCACGGTATGGTCATGCCAAAGGAGGATGATCAAGTCAAATTGTGGTTTGAGAATTATACAAAGTTTTTATTAAAATGGGCCGCTGTATGTGAGGAAAAAGGAGTAGCAATGTTAGCAATTGGAAGTGAACTTAGAGCACTGACTAGATGTAGTCCAATCAACACCTTACCACCGCTGGAAGAATACTATTTAAATCCATTTAAACAACGTCAATATCTACAAAAGCATTTGGCATTTGAGGATGAGATAAGTGTTGAACAACTTTGGGTGCGGGGAGCAGATAATTTTGAGAATTTAGAAAGTTATTTGAAAGCAGAAATTACTGCTAACAAAGCTTGGGCAAAACAAGTCAGTTTTCAAGACGAGCCAGATGCGCTTCAGCGCATCAATGATCGTCGGGCTTTATTAAGGCTGGAGTGGAAAAAACTGATAGAAGAAATTCGGTCTGTGTATAATGGTCAACTCACCTATGCATCAAATTTTGATAATTACCACAACATTGCTTTTTGGGAAGATCTAGATGTGATGGGTATCAACGCATATTTTAAGTTGCGCAAGTTGGAAGAAGAAACGGAACTACGTGAGCGATTACACTATTCATGGGATACTACCTTTGTCGGTATTGCGAAATTTCAAGAAAAACTAAACATTGAAAAGCCAGTATTATTTACGGAGCTGGGTTACATCAATCGGAAAAATTGTACGGTAATGCCCTGGGAAGGGTCAGGTTTTTCTGTGATTGAACAACCCTTACAAAATCAACTCATGATTTGGTCAGAACAAGAAGAAGAAGAGTTGGAGAGGAGCATGGCTATCCAGTCGCTTTATGAAGTTACGCGTTCTTCTCAAGTGCCACTTATTGGCTTACTGTATTGGAAATTAACCACAAAAGATTATCATTTACCCTACGAACCGTTTGCTTTACATCTAAAGGAAAACAAATCTCAAGCATTACAACAGTCCTTACTCCAATTTGTCAAGTAGGGTAGAACAGTTAATGCATTTCTTTATGTATGGATTTTGTTAATATTTGTAGACTTGTTATCGCCGTATTGAGTGATAGCATGCTTGCATTCCATAGTTATTTCGTTTACCTTTCAGATTATTTTTATCCTTCCTTTTCATGGAGATGCAAGAATTTCAGGAGTTAGAAGAATATAGATTACGACTCTATAAGTGGGATAAGTTTTTTGCTTCTATTATACCTTTGGTGTTTCTCTCTATTATTGCTTATCTAGTTGAAAAGAACAACTTGATTTTGTTCATTGGATTTGGGACAAGTTTGTTGATACTATATAGTATCGTAGCTATCGATCTTAAAAATTTTGCTATTGCTAAGTTGATACATTTTGTTTCTGTTTATGGCATAATCACTCTTACTTCATTGATATTTCCATTTATGCGGTATGAGTATTTTTTATTGCCATTGGTAATGATGGCAGTGTATTCTACCTATCCTTTTCAAAATCAATATTCTAACAATGCAGTTGGTATTTTGTGTATTGCTACCTCTATTATATTATTTTTCGTAGAGATAAATCAAACAAAAGTTTATCCGCAATTCGATTTCTTTAGTTCGGCTTTTTCATTTATGATTTTATATATAGCAATAGTTGAAATAATAATTATGGTGATGATGGGGAATAAATATCACCAGCTAATTGTACAGGAAAAGATGAAATTGAAACTTCAGTATACTGAAATGGAAAAGTACCTCGAAAGCAACATGCAATTGGAGAATTTTGCTCATATCGCTTCACACGATTTAAAAACACCATTGTCAAATGTGATTCGTTTTTCGCAGTTGTTAAAATATCGCATTTCTGGAAAATTAAATGATAAAGAATTAGAATTATTTGATTTTATTATTGATGGTTCCAAGCACATGAATGATACCATTAATTCATTATTTCAATTCTCACTAGCGACAAATAAAAAAGTAGAATATTCAACATTTAATGTATCTACATTATTAGATGAATTGAAGTCGGATATTCAAGTTGATTTAAAAGATAAAGGTGTTACAATTGAATACCGTAATCTCGATCATGTTATCTCAGCAGATCGCGTTCTAATGAAACAATTGTTTTTTAATCTTATTATGAATGGAATTAAGTTCATACATAAAGACATGAAACCTAATATTATAATTTCTGGTAAGGAGGAAAAAGATTTTTGGACTTATAGTATAAAAGACAACGGTATTGGAATTGAGGAAGAATACCTGGATAGTATATTTTTAATTTTCAAACGATTACACGATAAATCTCAGTTTGAAGGCACTGGTGCAGGTCTTGCTATTTGTAAAAAAATAGCGGAACAACACGGTGGTAAGATTTGGGTTGAAAGTACTGTCAATGAAGGAAGCACCTTTCACTTTAGTGTGAAAAGAGCAGCATAATTTTATTAATTGACAATAGTAAGTTTCTCAGAGATACGACCTTCTGGAGATTTTAATTCCATAATGTACACACCCGCTGGTAATGATGGTAGAGGGACTGAATACAAACCTCTGCGCCCAAAATTTGTTAAGGCGTTTTCAGAAATCGTACTACCATCAATTCTATTTAATCTTAAAAAAGAATTTTGCTCATCAATTCCATCTACGGTCAATTGTATTTGATTCGTAGCTGGATTTGGATATACTTGAAATCCAAAAGTTTCTTTGAGTATATCATTAGTTGAACTTGTGTTGTCAGCCTCAATTATTGTAGCTGCACCATCACAGACAGTAGCCATTTGAGAAGAACTCACACATGCTTCGTTTAAATTAAAATCCACTAGATCTATGAGTTCGATGTCAAAAATTGTCCATCCATTAGATGCACCACTTGATTGTGCAACAGCTTCACCAATTAGGCTGACATATCTAAGTCTTATTAGAATCGTTTGTCCTATATAATCAGATAAATCAACAATCGAAGTCATACGGCCATCACTGAAACCAGTGAATCCAAGTTCATCAGCATCCTTGAAAGCAACCTCATCTGTATAGCCACCTACAATAATATTATCTGCATCTACTGATGTCCATTCAGTGCCATTGTCCAAGGATACCTCTATATCGCCACCAGCAAAAAATAATTTTGTATCAAATTGGTGTGTGAAGACCACAGCAGGTCTACCTCCAGTAACATCAACTAAAGAACCAAATACTAGTGATTGATCAAAAACATCAAGCGAACCTGGGATAGTCCAATTATCTGCTCTTTCAACTCTATTACCAAGTCTATCGAATATATCACCGTTTAATTCAAAAATCCATTCTTCCTCTCCAAAAATAGGAGCGGGATCAAAATTTTGAATGACATTATCAACGTTTGGATTAATCAAAGACATCGATTCATTTGATGTTGCCAGTTGATAGTCAATTCTTATTTCCTCTAGTGGTTCCAGGCTGCCGATATCGAAAAATATTTCACCAGTATTTATGTCGACTGTCGCGTTAAATTCGTCTAATGCAACTGGAGACGTTCCATCTGGAATCACATCGGATACCGTAACATTATCTATGGCTTGCTCTGTGTTGTTTTGTACAATTACAGCCACATCAATTGGATCTCCAGCTTCAATCACCTCAGTTGCTTCTTTTGTAATAACCAAAGCATTTTGACAAGCTGGTGCTGTCAGGAATCCTTCTTGATTATCTTCTCGATCAAATGGTGAACCCTGTTCAGCATCAAAACCAACTCCACGACGGGCAAATGCATCCCAAATCAGACATTGATTCTCGCCGTTAAATAAAGCTTGGTCAGCTGCTAAAATCGCATCTCTGCCATCAACCAAACCTGGATTACATCCCTGTATTTTCATTCCATCAAATATCAATTGTATAGCACGAGAATTACCTGCTTGTCTATCTGTAAAATCTACATTAAATCCATACTCTCCAATAAATGCCCAATACATATCCCAAAGTATACCAGTCCAAATTTCGCCTACTTCATGTTCACCTCTTCGTCTACCATCAAGCACAAAGCCTGTAAATCTTATGTCATTATAGGTTTGGTTGTTGACAGTAAAATCAGTAGAGTAGGGGAGTCTACGTATACCAGTCGTGCTATTTGTCAACCTGTCAAGATAAATGCCAAGACCTCGTTCATCTTCTGGTCGATCTCCAGTTTGGTGAGAAGAAACTAGTGTAAAGAAATCACTCCAACCTTCACCCATTTGTTCATCTCCATTCAAGCAACTGCTGTTGGTGCGACCACCAGTCAGTCTGATACTAATGCCATGGCCATATTCGTGTAAAACGACGCCATTATCAAATGAACCAGATACGACAGCTGGTACAGGTAATGTAAAAACCAACTCTAAAGAAACATCGACATTGTTCTCGAGGATTGCCTTGATGGTATCACAATCAGACTTCCTTAAAAGGGCCGATGGTATCGTAACCAATTCAGCATTTTCACCTGCGGCCATCGTAACAATTCCTTCATCTCTATTGCAGACAATCACACCTATCGCACCCGCCTCTTCGAGTGCATTTACCTTAAAACTGAAATCACATTGACCTCTTTGCACGATTGCTATTTTGCCAGCAAGTTCTTCAGGATTGATGATTGGTTCACATGCATCAAGGCTATCAACACCGCCTGTATCTACTGAAATTGCAACAGTGCCAACAACTCTTTGAGAGCTATCTGGTAGACCAAATGCTGCACTACCATGAATATATTCTCTTCGCTGTGGAGAAAGCATGTTTAGCTCTGTGTCGCTTGCTACCCATGGAAACACAAACATGGTTCCATTTTGTCCGTCTCTAGGAGTAGCAAATCTTGCATTGTTGGTAACTGGATTCCCATTGTCAATTTCTAATTCAAGTGCTCTGGCATTTACAAAGTCATCATCACTACCAGGATTACCATAGTTGTTTTGTTGAAAATTACCTGCTGCTTCATCAAAGCCGAAAAAATAGGAAAAGTCGTGTGCCCAATTGTTGCTATAGAAAAGTTGGGTGACATCAGATTCTAAATTTTCTTCGGGCTCACCAAACATATCGTGGACGAAATTAAATTGTAGAGCATCACCTCCATCGGGTTCATCGCCTTGAGAAGACCCATCTCCTGATGTATTTAAAAACGCATGTACATTATTTCCACGTGTTATGGTAAATTCCGGACCAGCAATACCATCGGTATCGTGCCATCCAAATGGAGAGGCTTCTGGTAAAAATGGTTCATTCACCAGTGCTTGATCACCTTCTAATGGATTCTCTAATGGTATTGGATAAACCAAGTAATTAGAACCATCCTGAATGCTTATTGATGTCGAAGGGATAGCATTTTTAGAAATTGCGGATCTGTGATCTTGTGTATGATCATGAGTACAAGTTCTGCTTTGATTAGCAAATCCGTCTTTATGGAAATAACAGGAAAGTGTCTGATTTGAATTGCTCAATACTTCGCCAGAGTTGGCATCGATAAAACTCACCCAAAAGTCAGGGCTTGTATTCTCGTTAATCTCTACTCGCCAGCTTAATGTCAAACCACCATCATCGCTTTGGTGGTACATGAGCGTCGCATATAAATTGCCTTCTGAAAATGAAGTCTTATCATAAATGAATTCATTTTTAACTGTAGTCGGTATATGTTTCTTTTTGATGGTCTGGCCCAATGGTAACTCATGGTACTGACAGTAAGTTTTGATTGCATCTTCAGGTGATAGGGTGGCTGACTTTTTACTTTGAACTTTCGATTTTGCATCATTGATAAACCTTGATGAGGCATAGAGTAATGATTCGTCATCTTTGACATTAATGACCGCTATTGCATTATGAATAGAAACTCCGTCTATCTCCTGATTGACATAGATATGCGTAATTCCATTATGTGCCGAACGAAGGTGGCTACTTATTGTAAAATCGGACACATCAGATTTGGTGAGCGCCCATTTTTTTTGATTCTCCGCAAGGTGTTTTGCAGCTATTCTTTCGATAGTTGAGTTTTCTTGGGCAGACAAGAAGGAAATCGAGAAGATAAGGAGAAGGGAAATGAATAATTTCATAAGGAATAAATATAGCCTAATTTCATTAACGGTATTGCATAACAAACTGTTTTAAAAGACACATCTATTCTTTGCCTTGTACAAGACTTTAAGTGAGTTTATTATCGCCCAGTCATGAAACACCTTAAAGAAATAGAATCGAATATCTTAAAAAAGTAAGCTAAGGCACCTTAATAGATCGGAGTTTGATTTTATCAATAATAGCATGAGTTAAAAGTTGACAACTAAGAGAGTTTATTTCCTCTCTAAGAAAACAGGTATGGCCTTCGAGGTCGAAGAGGAAAATTTATCCATATTCTATTTTGATAATTCCCAATCACAATGGATTGGGCAGTTTTATTTTTAGAGGAACCACCTGGACTTAAGACTGAAACAAACAACTACTTATTAAGTCCAAGGTACTTCAGAGCCTTGAGGATTTTATTCAAGTGGTTATCCTTATAGCTATCGGGACACTTGGACTTAAGGATAGTGGTGAGTATCTTGCCACCCAAATGGAGTTAGAATACAGTATCATTTACGGTAAGCATGCGGTAGAAGAATTGTTTGAAAGCGAGAAGCCAATCGCCAAGGTGTTCATACACAATCGCTTGAGTGGTCCCTTCGAAATGCAGGTCAGGGAGATCTGCAAAGAAAGAAATATACCGCTAGTAAGAACGGAGATAGAGTATCTCAATAGATTTTCAGGGGGCAGAAATCATCAGGGAATTATAGCGACTACATCGCCCATTGAATTCCATGATCTAGAATCTATTATTCCACATTTATATGAAAATGACAGAAGTCCTCTATTTGTCATTTTGGATCATATCAAGGATGTTCGAAATTTTGGGGCAATTGCGCGATCTGCAGAAGTATTTGGAGCTAATGCCATCATTATTCCAAGGAAGAATAGTGCAGCGATCAATAATGATGCTGTCAAAACATCATCTGGTGCTTTGTTGCACATCCCTGTGTGCCGGGTTTCTGATCTGAAAGAAACCATACAGTTGTTACAAAACAATGGCATTCAGGTGTTTGCAAGCACCTTGTTTACAGAAAAAATGATTGGTGAAATGGATTTTAAGGGTCCGTCTGCGATCATTTTAGGTGCTGAAGGGAAGGGAGTTCAGAAGGAATTGGTTTTCGCAAGTGATCATTCTTTTAAGATCCCACAGCATGGAAAAACAGATTCATTGAACGTTTCTGTGTCCGCAGGCATTATGTTATATGAAATTATAAGACAACGGGTCTAAAATCAGTTGTTTACATATAACATAGAAATACACACATATGACAAAGTACATAAAGTCTTTATTTGGCATTTTCTCACTTATTCTAGTCATCCAATTTACCTCGTGTAAAACGGCGAAGGATACTGTCGTGCAGGAAGTGCCAGGTACTGCTCCCCTTGCCAAAACTGACGTGCAATCCGCCCCTTGGGATAATCTGCCCAACAATCTTCTTTGGAAAATAACAGGTAATGAATTGAATGAGCCATCCTATTTGTATGGCACTATTCATATGATCAATGCTGAAGATTTCTTTTTACCAGATGGCACCATGTCAGCAATCGATGATTCTGATCGCATTGTTTTCGAAATTGACATGGCTGAAATGACAGATATGTCTAACTTAATGGGTGTGATGAATAAGGCGTTTATGGCTGATGGTAAAACATTACAAGATTTATTGACGGAAGAGGATTACGGCTTAGTCGAGGACCATTTTGAAGAATTGGGTATTCCGATTTTTTTCCTACAACGGATCAAACCTATGTTTCTTACCATATTTACGTCAGGTGATATGTCTCCTGGAGATATGCAAAGTGGTAAAATCAAATCATACGAATTTGAATTTATGGAAATGGCAGAATCTGGAAACAAAGCAACAAGTGGATTGGAAACTATTGATTTTCAATTGGCAGTTTTTGATAAAATTCCATATGAGGATCAAGCTGCTATGTTGATGGAGAGCATTAAATCTGGTGGCAGTGAAAGTGATTCCTTTCAAGAAATTGTCAAAATTTACAAACAACAGAATTTAAATGAAATGCTTAATATGACATTGTCTGAAGATGGTGGCATTTCTGAATATGAAGACATACTTTTGAATCAACGAAATAAAAACTGGATACCTCAGATGAAGACCATGATGGTAGAAAATCAAAACTTTTTTGCCGTAGGAGCAGGACACTTGCCTGGTAAAGAAGGAGTGATAAACCTACTACGAGAAGCGGGTTATACTGTAGAGCCAATCAAATCGAAAGGCATCTGAGGAGTAAACTTTTAGCTGCTTCTAGGCCCTGCTCGTTCGTCGACAGGGCCTTTTTTATTGCCTTTAGCGTCCCATCTTTGCTTGCTTGGACATAAATAAAACTTCGAAAGAGGTAAACAGCACATAAATGAGAATGAATGCTGCTAAATACCAATTGTCAGAAGGACTTTTGATGTTGACATACATAAAGACTAAGGAGAAGGAGAAAATAATCTTCACGATGAAATTGAGGACAATTAAGTTGTTGTACAGATATTGATTACTTGATCTTGCTAATTGCTCGCCTATAAAAAAATTCACAATACTCAAACAGGAAAACATAAGAATGACTAAAACAGTAAATCCAATGTGGGACCTTAGCACAGGAATCATGAACATGCACCCAACAATTACAGAGCTTATTGTAATCGTATATATCAGAAGTTTAAAGAAATGGGATGCAATCATTGGTTGCCCGTATGGTCTAAGTTTAAATACGATCTAATTGTTTTTGTGTAAGTGTATGTTCTACATCTCCAGTGTGTTTGGTACTCATTGGTTCAAATAACATCAACCAAACTTCATCTACCGCTTCAGGCTTATGTTCAACGCCTTTGGGTACTATGATCATTTCTCCTTCTTTAATCGTCTTGACTTCGTCGCGAAAATGTATCTGCAATGTTCCTTTGATCACATAAAACAGTTCGTCTTCTTCTTTGTGGTCATGCCAAACAAATTCTCCTTTTACCTTAGCAATCTTAACTGCCTGGCCATTTAAATTTCCAACAAGTTTTGGGTTCCAGTGATCTGAAAACTGATCGAATTTGTTTGTGATATTGATGACTTCCATTACCCTAATGTAGGCAAATGTGCGCAATTATTAATTGATCAGGCAATACCAAATTCGGTTAGGTTAATTCCTTTTCTCTTTATTCAAAGTATCATTTCTGAATAATAAGGATGGGAGGATTTATGTACAAACACAGATAAGGATGTAAGAGACTTTCGGTTTTTATTTGACAATTTATCGACTGATACACGGACCAATTTCTGCTAGAAATTCTGCTCCCGGATCAACTGTGAACCCAGGATTTAAAATGACATCATTTCCTGCAATAAACTCTATGTCGCTTCCACTTGGTATAGTTACATTACCAATTGTCTGGGTAATGTTGTTAGCAGAAAAAACGTTCGTTGTAGTCAAATTCAAGGGGTTGATATTTCTCTGTCTTACATTTTGCGTATTTCTGCAAGCTTTTGCTGTTATGTCTAGATAGAAATTTATAGGCTCCCAAGCTGAATTGAACGCAGTAATAATGATTGTGCTTTGACCAGTTTGTATTGGATTAACAATCACTGTTCCACCAGTAATTAGACCATTAGTAGCGAAATCGAGATTCATACTAAGATTGCTATTGCTAATAGGTACGACCAATACATTACTCGTAGAAATTGTTACAGATACCGCATTAAATCCTGTAATATCAAACTCAAAAATTCCAGATGAAGGATCTCCAACATAGGCACATAAATCGCCATTCCATGGATCATCTCCTTCCGTAAAGTCAATAATGTTTGAATCATCTACATTTATGATTTGACCTGTTGCATAATTACCAAAGGAGAGGAAAAAACTCAAAATAATTAGTTGTTTCATAGAATTATAATTTACTATGACCAATTTAATACAATGTTGCTCACGTACAAATAAAATAGGTGATTATTTGATCTAAATGCCTGAAAATCAACATATTATGTTTTGATTAATATCTATTTAGTGAATATGTAAAGACCGATATTTTACGTTCTTATACATGTAAATTATCTTTCATTCAAATAGCTTTTGAGAGACAACATTAGCATGAATACACAACTTTTTTTACGCGCAGAATGTAAACGTAGAGATAAAATGAAAGAATTGAAATTAAGTATTATGTTCCTTTAGTCACCGTTTTACACGCGTACAATCCTCCATATTCTAGTGATATCGTTCTGTCGTGAGTGATCGCCTGATATTCTGGGCTCATCACCATACCTAAGAAAGACTGAACTGATGGGTATTCAACTATAAATACTTGATGGGGTTTATCTTCTTCATTGCCAATGACTGCGCTAATTACTTCCCCAGTCCAGAGTATTTTGGCTCCAGTTTTTTGAAGATGGGTAATTGCATTAGCTCCATACCGTTGATAAGCTGCTAATCCAGATTCACCAGTTTGTGTTGTATCGTGGAATCTCAAGATGTTAAGCATTGCAATCGGTTGATCTTCAGGATAATTTGCAACTAATTGTTTAATGGATTCTGGAGTTGGATCTACTTTATCTAATATCATTCTACAATATAACTAAGACTCGCTGGATAAACCAAAAACTTGCAACACTACCAATAGCATATGGTAGGGCCACATTTTTCGCCCACAGGATTTTACTCCAGTTTAATTTTTGTAATAACCAATACAGAAGTACACAAAAAAGAGTGAATAGGATCTGGCCTAACTCTACACCTAGATTGAAGCTAAATAAGGCCATAGGGATTTGTCTTTGCGGAAATCCAATGTCTCCTAAAGCACCAGCAAATCCGAAACCATGCAATAAGCCAAACAGAAAACCAACCATCCACGGATATGATTGTGTAAGACTTGGTTTGCCATTTTTCTTGTCAATGACTTCTTTCGCCAACAAGACAATACTTAATGCAATGATTGCTTCCACAGGAGTTGATGGGAGTGAAAATAATTCCAATGAGGCAATCGCTAAAGTTAGACTGTGTGCAATAGTGAAACTGGTGATTGTCCAAAATAAAATTCGCAATGAGGAGACCAGCAGGAGCAAACCTAAGACAAACAATAAATGATCGTAACCAAATAGTATGTGCTCGACACCAAGTTCGACATAGGCTCCGAAAACAGTAAATGCATTGGGTTGTATAGGAATGAGTTGACTAGGTTTTTCTGGTTGGATCAGAAATGTATATTCCAATGGTCCATTCAATTCAAGACGCAGCATGACATCAACTAGGGTCTTTTCGAGATTGTTAATGGAAATAGTTTTACCAGATAAAATACCATCGTATGTTGCTTTTAGTTGTTGTACTTGTGAAGTTCCTAGTGTATTGGTTCTGATGATTTCAGTTTCGAAACCTTTGGGGAATTTAGGATCTATTTGTAGAAGTCTACCGCCATTTGTTGGAACCTTCCACAACACTTGATATTCAGTTGCTGTGACCTGCTTGATCTCCAGATATGCAGGTCGCACCTCATGAGCTTCAACTGGCTGCATAAGCAGACAAAAAAGGAATGCAATTGCCAATACTATTTTAAGTCCAGCTCTTTCCATTCATCTAATTTATAGCGTATCGTATAGTTTTCAATTAATTTTCCTTTGATAGAATTGTTGTAATCATTAATGAGTTTTTGATCAAATGCAGCACCTACCATTTCTTTGATGTCATCGAAATTTCTAAGACTATCTGATGTAATAGACAGCATATCGATAACATGTATACCATATCCAGACTGAATGGGACCATGCCACCCCAAGGTCGTGATGGCTTGTATTTTCTGACTAAACTCTAAGCCGAATTCTGATCTGATTTGTTGTGTTGATTGGTTGAAGTATGTTTTGTTGAGATGAATAGCATCGGTAGTAAAAACTGTATTGGAAGTTTGACTTTCTTTATTGCTAAGAAAGGTTTGGGCATCAACTGTAGGATTGCTTCTACTATCAGGATTAAAGTAATGTTGGGAAAAACTAAATAATTTATCAGTCTGAAACTGGTCTTTATTTTTCAAATAGAAATCTTTCAATTCCTCTTCTTTTGGTTCGTAAAGGGTAGCGAGATCATTGACAAGAAATTCATATTTCTGCTTTAACCGGCGTTTGATTATCTCATCATTATGATCCAGATTCATAGCAAGTGCTTCATTGTAGACCATTTCAGAATTGATATACTCATGAATCAATTTTTTAATTGTTGCTGGTGAAGGATCCTCATTCCATACCTGTTTGTATTGTGTAATGAGTCGATTGACATCATCATCATCGATTAGTATTGTTGTTCCTGAACTGAAGGAGTCCGTATTGGTGTATGCATGAATGACAAAGAGTATCAATCCAATCAACATAAAATGCAATAACGGCTCTTTCCAGATACTCTCACGTTTCATTCCTGCGAAAGTAAGGAAAGCGAATAATTACAGCTACTTTTCCAGTGCTTGGTTTAACAAAATTATAAGATGCCAACAGTTTGGATTTAGACTTGAAGATTGTAATTTATCCTCCTATACTCTAAAATTATGATAAGACTGTTTAGTTGTTTAATCGTTATGTGTTTTTGCATCGTTAATGCAGACGCACAAAAAGGAGTTCAGTTTAGTAATGACTTTTCAAATGCATTTGTACGTGCTTACAAAGAACAAAAGAAAGTCTTCCTGTATTTCTATGCAGATAATTGTGGTGCATGCAATCATTTACAAGAAGAATTTTCAAATACATCAATAGGGAATTTGTACAATAAGTCATTCGTCAACTATAAATTCAATGCTACAAGAGATGGAAAGAAAGCCGCTGAATATTATAATATTTTTAGTTTTCCTACACTATTGTTTGTATCGGATGATGGCGATCCAGTCTATAGTGTAAGAGGATATAGAGAGGGAAGTGAGATTTTCGAAGCTGGTAAAATTGCAAGAAAATCTGGAAGGGATATCAAAAAATTGATGGATAAAAAGTTTAAGGACAACCCAACCGATACGGATCATTTATATGATTACATAGAATATCAAATGGTCAGACAAAATTTTGGCAAAGCAAATAAACTAACCAAAGAATACTTAGCATTACGGGACCAGATACCAGAATCAGTATGGATGAATTTCGTGCTTGATTATGCTTATAACCCATCTTCGCCAGCCCATGATTTATTGATTGCAGAAAAAGAGAGATTCTATAAGCAATTTGGAAAAAAGGTTGTCGATCCAATCATTTTGGGTAGCATTCTTAGTGAAAACCAACAGAACCAATCCAATTTTGGAGAACAGAATTTAGAAAGAGCTTTCATCAATGATGCCTTGTCCAAAGGATTTAAATCTAATGATCCTTCCATAAAAGATTATTTTTTTGGTTACTTATTTAGTAATCCTCAATTGATGCAAACACGATTTTCAAGAAGCCAAATTGGTGTGCATACTAAGTATGCTTATTACGCCTTGGAAAATCAAAAAGAATTGTTAGACACAGAAACACTTCTGCGTTTATCTCTCTATTTATTGAAGTATGAGCAAAAAGAAAGCACGATGAGTAACCTTAATGATTTGCTGGTCAATCAGTTTAAATTAAATCCACAATATGGTTTACTGGATATGCAATCGAATGTGTTATACGCACTTGGCGATGAGGACTTGGCAGTCGAGAAAATAACAGAGGCTCGAGCTCTTGCCTTAAGCTCTGGTGTGAGAGATTACAAGCCCAGTGTCACAACTTTGAAAAGACAGAGAATTTTAAAATAGTAATTAATTATTTCGCATTTATCCATATTGGCGAACTCCAAGCTCTTTCAATGATTGATTCTTTGAGTTCGTCTGGTACATCTATTTCAAGTTTCTTTGCGTCAAATGTACTCCACCTCGGTGTAGGTATTTCTAAGACACGCATGTAGTACATACTGTGTTGACTTTCTTGATAATCCAAATCAGTCCATACAGCCTTCAATTCAACATCTCCAATATCATTGGTATAACTTGCAGATTCTACATTGACAGTAGAGTTTAGTTTTGGTAAACTTCCATCTGCGTTAAGTTTGCGTTCATCACTCCAGGCAACATTAATGATGGATTCTTGCGCTTTGCCATTACTATCTACCCAAGCTTTGATGATTTGTATTCTGTCAAGATTTGCACCTTCAGGATCTTTTATTGCCCAAACGACAAATGAGGGTTTTCCTTTATTAGCATCGATTTCTCCTCCCATTGACACAGCTTTCATTTGTGTGTTTGAAAGCCAGTCGTCTGCATTGAGATCAGTTGCCTTTATATCATCAAATCCACCATAGAACCTAAGCTTCATGCGATTACCTGATGTGGCAAATGTTTCCTTGCGTTCCATTGCTTCGTAAATCGCCTCACGAGTATTAGATTCTGCCCACACACCTGCTAGACCACCGCTGCTCATGTACTTAGCTCGCAGAAAGGTTTGCGCATCTGAAATAATTCTTTTCTTAGGAGATCCGTCTAAAACACCAAACTTTCCAAAGTAGCTTTCTTCTGTAAATCCTGCTCCAGAGTTGTGTCCGTCAGAACTTCCAATTAAACCAAACTTGAAGGGATTTGCACCCAGCGATTCCTCAAATTGTAAACCTTCTTGATACGCTTCTCTGACATAGCTTCCTGATGGTTTGCTCGGAGGAGGGATTACCGTTGAAAAGGTATATGGAAACAACTCAAATTCTGCGAACTCATCATTTGGAGAAAGGATAGGGTGTGACATGGACTGACCCTTTATCTGGATAACCTCATTAATGGGTTCATTTCTCATTCGTTGATCTGCGTAGTCTGTAGTGATTGCCTTACCTTCATAGGTCCGAGTTTTGTACATAAAACCGTCACTCATATTGGCATTATGGGGTATGGCCATCAACTCAATACCTTTTGTTCTTTCCTTGTCCATCCAATCCCATAAATCTTCTGGGTTTTGAGAGTCCATAGAGGAAAATGGTAAAGACGAAATGTTTTCCGTGCCCTTATAAATAACATTCCGGTGAAGATTTCTTGCAAAGCCTATTTCTCCCAAAGAATCACCAGGAGAACTTGTGTACTCATAAGCAGCAAATGTTGTGAACTGACCGGGCTCATAATGCCTGTCTGCAGCTTCTATAATTTGTTCCCAGGTAGATTGTCGAATACCCTTTTCAGATAGCTCCTCAATTGGTATATTGTTTGCCATCGAATAGCCAATCACGCCAAATGCCCTTAATGATGTTGCTCGCTCCTGACTCCTGATTTGTTCAGCAAGTGGAAGCTTATATAGTGGATTTTCAACATCCAGCATTTGTTTCATCACACCCATGTACTCACTATGGTCAGTTACCGCCATAAAATCTAGTGGTCGATCTATCTGAACCTTATCAAGAACAAAGTGATCGATTGGCTGGCCTTTACCAAATGCATAGGCGTCATCTGGATTAGTCCTGACATTATAAATGAATGCATCAAATGACCAACTGGTATGTATATGCAGGTCTCCGAAATATGCATTCTTTTGCGCATTTTGAGCGACATATTGATTAGCGGATTTATTTTTTTCTGCATTTGATTTTTCACTTGCAGGGGATTGACATGCAATAATGAATAACAAATAAAGGATGAGAATAGTGTAGATGGAATGTTTCATGCAAGCAGTGTTTCAGTCCTCCCTAAGATAGATAATTCAGTAGCTAAGCTGCTTATCCTATGTTTAGTTTAATAAGGTTTTTAAAGCGGTTAAATCACCATGAATTTCAAGTGATTAAAAGTTATATGAAAACAAATTTGCAAACAGGGGGATAAAAATGGGGACTCTAAGAATCAGGTATAACCTTCGAGGCTCGAAGAGGAAAATTTATCCATGTTCTATTTTGATTATTCCCAAACACAATGGTTTGGGCAGTTTTATTTTTAGAGGAACCACTTGGACTTAATAAAGTTGGTAATCCGGGATTCCAATTCTTCATATGCCGTCACTAAGCATCGAACACTTCAGATAATATTGTTCGATCGACAACGTGTTTACCGATAAAGCGTTTGAACTCCAGATTCATTTCATACTCTCCCAAGAAAGCCTTGAGTTTCTTAAAACGTTCTGGTGTTACAAACTCATCTGTATCTCCAACACAGAAAAAGCGCTGAGTGATGGTATTGAAATATTCTTTAAATTCCTCATACTGCATATCATGTGGAAATTGTCCAGCCCACATGACTAATTTATGAAGATTCGGCCTTCTGTGATCTAGCCACCTCAGCATTGTTGTACATCCTTGAGAAAAACCTAGCACATTAAGTCGCCAAGTGTTTGATGTGGGTAAAGAATCATAAACTGCATCAATGTACTTAAGGTAATCTTCGATTTCATCTTCCCTATGTTGCTTACTCATCCATGAAGCTCCAAGAATCAACGGATCTCGCTTGAAATAGAATTTTGATATTCCTTCAGGTGCTAATATATAGGCATTATCAAGTTCAAGGTGATTGAATTTTTTGATGATTCTGGATGCCAATTGACCATAGCCATGGAAGACAATCCACACATCTGTAGTCTCTCCACTTAACTCTCCCAGAGAGTAAACATGTGCTGTTCGTTCTATCTTAAATTTCAATAAACTGGATTCCATATAACTAAGCTCATTTTAATGCAAATAATGTATGCGATATATCTGATTTATTCTTTAATGCTTAACGTTGCCATCCATGGGAGGATACCACCCCGTCAACTAACGTTGCCACCCGAGGCGAATTCACTCAACACTCTCAGCCAGATGCTGATCAGCCTCTGGTTGAAACACTGAACACTCAACACTGCGACCAAAGGGAGTCAATATCACCACTCACAAACTACCTTCCCCACAGACCTCCTCGATTCCAATTCTTCATGGGCTGTTGCTATGTCTTGTGCCTTATAGACCTGATGTACATGTGGCTTGATCACACCATCTTCCCAATATTTGATTACACCATCAAGACATTTTTTAAAGATATGTGGGCGATGATCTGCAACACGCAACATATTGACACCAATCATTCCTTTTGACTGCATGATAAGCTGAATAGGAGAGAAGATGCCAAAGCCTGATGCAAGTGCTAAAGTGGTAAGAATATTTGCCTTTCCATTTTTTAATTGACTTGCCGCACCGATGAAGACCATCTTCCCGGAGGGGGTTAGTAATTTATACGCTTCCTTGAATGCTTTACCACCTATGCTATCAAATACCACATCCAATTTCTTGTCATCGCTCAGTGATTGTTTAATGATGTTACTGAAATTTTCCTTTGTATAATCTATGGGTACATCCACACCAAGCTCTTGCAGAAAGGATTGTTTTTTTGTAGACGCAGTACCAAAGACTCTACATCCTTTGTGTTTTGCTATTTGTACTTGAATTGATCCAACACCACCTGCTGCAGCCTGTACCAATACATTGTCACCTTCATGCAATTGCACACATTCATCCGTACAATAGTATGCTGTGCAGCCCTGCGTACTCAACGCTGTTGCAGTGGCAAAATCCAATTCATCTGGGATCACTGTAACACCTTCTTGCATTGTGCAGGCGTATTCTGCATATCCACCAAATCTTGTCAGTGCAGTTACTCGATCTCCGACTTTGCAGGATGTTACATCCGATCCTATAGCATGTACCTTGCCTGCTACATCATACCCAATCACAGAAGGTAAGGGTGGAGCGTCTTGGTACAGACCTTTGCGAGCAAGAACATCAGCGAAGTTTAGGCCAAAGCAGTTGACCTGGATACAAACCTCATTTGCTGTAGGTTCAGGTATGGATACGTCTCTAAAGTCAAAGGCTTTTTGTGCCGCTCCGGTTTTCTTAATATAGATTGCTTTCATGTATGTGTATATTACACCAAAATTACTGATAACATTTTTCTATTGAGAAAGTTATTCTTTAAATAATCGTTTGAAGTAAGAGATATGGATAATTTAAAATTGGGTCTTATAGGTCTCGGAAGAATGGGCAGAAAGTATGCTGAAATCATAAACGGTTCCATAATGAATGCTTCAATTATTGCTGTTTGTAGCATACAGGATAAGGAACTTGATTATGCACGGTATGAATTAGAAGTACCTTATACGTTTCGTAACCATCATCAGTTATTAGAATTGAATGAACTCGATGCTGTCATGATTTTGAGTTCGACAATAGAACACGCCACCCATATGATCGATGTGCTCAATGCTGGCTTTCATGTATTTTGTGAGAAACCATTGGCATTGAGTGTAGAAGATTGTCAGCGTGTCATCAAGGTAGCAGAGTCTAAGCCCAGTCAGTTGTCAATTGTTGGTTTCAACCGAAGGTTTGACAAGAGCTATATTTATGCAAAACAAAAGATAAAGGAAGGTTTAATTGGAAAGCCATTCCTGGTTCGCTCCCAAACTGTTGATAAAGATACTCAGGTTGGATTCCAACAAAATTATGTTGAAAAAAGTGGCGGAATTTTCATGGATTACAATGCACATGACATCGATTTGGCAAGGTGGTATTTAGACTCAGATTTTAAAACTGTATATTCTCTTGGTGGGTCTTATAAGCATAAAGTATTTGAGCAAATGAATGATGCTGATAACGTGCTTACCATTGGTAAAATGGAAAATGGGACAATGGCACAGATCATTGCTTCAAGAACAGCTGCTCATGGTCATGATACCTATTGTGAAATAACTGGTACAGAAGGAACGCTTCGCATCGGTCGTCCAGCTGGAAAAAATCTGGTTGAGATTTATGACAAGAATGGTTCTAGGAGAGAGATAGTAGATACCTTTTTAGAAAGATTTGAAGATTCATTTGTACGACAAACACAAAGTTTTGTTGATCATGTCATTCATGGAAAAAAGATGTATGTGACACTAAAAGATGCACTTGAAGCTACGAGGGTTGGAGTAGCGATGACAAAATCATTTATGCTAAATAAAGAAATTACAATTCAGAGATAAGTACTTTCTATTGAAAGTCATGACACGACCCAACCAGGATTTTCTTCCTTGATTCTTTGAATACCAACAATCAAAAATAGTATACTCAAACATATAAGCCCCCATTCGCCCATTGTAGGAATTGGAGTAACTGCTACTGAGTCATCTGTTGCGTCATCTGCAGCCTCATCAGCGGCATTATCAGCTGCAACATTAACAGGTATACAAAAGTCGTTTGTACAGATACCTCTGAATACGTCTGTGGCCAATTCACCAACAAACGAAGGAAAGACAATCACTTCACCATTGCAACTTATTCTGAGTTCTTGTTGAAATAAATCGATGTTACTAGCAACGATTTCAGTTTGTCCCGATGGTAAATCAATGAGATGAATATTACCATTAGGGTCTTCCCAGGTAATACGATTGCCAGTTGCGCTAACACTCGATGTTAGAAATACAGGATCCGAAGAAGACAGTTGATACGAATCTATCAAACTAATCGTCCCATTTGAATACAAATAAACATTGGAAAGTTGAGTTGCAGGATCGAAATTAGTCCAAGTGATAATGCTGCCGTCCAAACTGATAGATGGACGCATATGACTACCAGGCATGTTAGCCGTTATTTGTTGAATGACACCATTCGAATGGATAAACAACTGACTCAAGCCGGCACCATCTAAACCAATCCATGCGATCACATTACCATCAGCACTTAAGACTTGATTAAAACTTACTGAACTGCCACCTGACGCGGCAATAATGCTTAAGACTCCATTTTCGTACCTGTATATTTGATAAATCTGATTCTGCTCATCGAAGCCCGTCCATGTTATCACTTGGCAATCATTACTAATTTGAGGGATGGAGTTTTGAGAAGACTGATTGGTAGATAATCTGATGGTGTTCGTTCCATCATTCTTAAATATGTGACGAACATCGTTTTCAAGTCCTGTCCAGATAATAACAGAGCCATCAGCGCAAACTTGCGGAGATTCATTGCTTTCAGCTATACTATTTGCCGTTTGTGGTGAAACCAATTCTTGTGGCCCACCATTGACAGATTTATAAATATTTTGAGAGACAAGGTTGAAGTCTTCATCAATAGTAAAGCCTGACCAAACAATCGTAGAACCATCTGCACTTATCTGTGGTCTTGTATTGATGACCGTCAAATCAGAGACGAGTACCGGTGCTTCATTACAAGTTGCCCTGTAAATGAGGTTGGATGTCCCATCATTTCCTCTCCATACAAGTTGCTGTCCATCGCATGAAAGTGAAGGATTGATGTTAGTTGGACTTGTATCATCGCCCACTTCTAACACCTCTAGTACATTGCATAGAGATTGTGCAAATACATAGCTGTGCTGCGTAAATGAAATAAGTAAAACCAATACTGTACCACGCAGGATAAGGTGTGACAATTGTATTCTCATTGTTGTTGTTTTAGCTTTTAAAAAATCAAAAATTTTCAAAATCTAAAATCGGTTGGGTACACAAAAGGCGCGAATACGACTCAAATGTCAAACAAATTTGCCTGTTTGTCAAGGGGTTACATATAGGGGAAACCACTAATTATCCTGTATTGTCGTGTGCGATCATTCTTATAAGCTGATAGTGAACAACTTATGGTTTTTTCGTTTTATATATTAAATTATTATTTAATATGACTTTTTTACGTTTGTGGAGCTTATTTAATATTGGTGGAAATCGGATGTTATCTTGTTGTCAATACTCCTCTCCGGTAAAAGGACTGATGCGAGGAATTGGATCGCCTGCAATTCTACGCCAAGTCGCGATTTGGCCGATATGCGAAATAGCGTCCGACATGGGCCCACTGATTAAATACCAAATGCTGTAATGTGTATCGCTACGTTTCAAATAAACCGTTTTTGCAGATATCTCCTCATCACTCATGTTAGCTATATGAGCGCTTAGCATCGTACAAGATTTTTTTATTTGCTGCTGATATTCTTCAAATGTCTCCGCTCGTTTTAGATTTGGGTC
>CAYNMW010000073.1:0-21083 GCA_964398295.1 uncultured Saprospiraceae bacterium
TATCTAATGAAATATAAGGTATATTTTTTACAATAATTTTCCATTTTTTAAGATCATGAGAATAATAAGTAGGAAACCCAAAAGCAAAAACTAAATCGTTTTCATTATCGTGCAGTAAATTATCAATTTCATACAAATTGGTTAAAATTTGTTCCGTTTCTTCATCCAAATATTTTATGCGCTTCTTATCCGATACATAAACAATACGGCCATTAATAATTTCTACACTAGTAATATTGTCTTCAACTAAATATGTGAAATCTAAAGTTTTTATGAAGTAGAGACCTTTATCCGTAGTCGTTACCCAAATATTTTTATCTGAATCTATAAATACATCTGATGCACTAACATTGTCAAGGATTTTAATGTATTCATTATTAATAAATGCTTCTCTGTCTTTAAAATAATAGAGACCACCATTGTATAATCGCGTCAGTAATATTTCTCGTTGTTCAGTATAGAGTATGTCGCTAGTGGTGTTAGGTTGAAACTTGCATGTCCTTAATTGATTGTTTTCAACGAAATATTCATGAGAATTACGAGTGAATATGAATTCATTTTCTTCTAATTTAAAACCATTTCCTTTTTTAGGACTTACTATAGTATTAGCTGTACAAGGTTCAAAAACGACATCGCGAAATTGAAATTTTACGAGGTCTTGGATATTGTTATTGTAATTTCTAATGAAGAAAACTTCATCCTTAATGTTTATAAATTTATTTTTTATAGGATTTAGTGAATCTGCTTGTATCGGGTGAACCTCTCCATACTCATCAATGGAGTACACATGAATGGAATAACCGTTGGATCCTGGCATTGAGGAAAATACAAGCTCATTATTTGAAAATACGCTAAATTTTAAGGGTCGCGTAGAATATTTGAGGTACTCTTTTAATTTATTGTTGTATTTATATTCTTCTAGTCTGTCCAAGGTATAGTTGTAAATAAATAACTTACCTGAAAGTGTACTTATCCATATTTGTTTTGAAGGAGATAGGTGCATTTCCATAACAGATATATCTGTCAAGCCTTCATCAATACCATATGTCTTAAACTCGTAGCCATCCCATTTGACTAAGCCCCTATCAGTTGCAATCCAGATATACCCAACAGAGTCTTGCACAACCCGATGACATTCGTTGCTTGGTAATCCTTCTTCGACTGAGTAATTCTTTATCGAAAAATCTTGAATCTGTCCATACAAGTGGATAATTCCAGATAATAGATAGAGAATTATAAAGAGCGCTTTATTCACAATTCCAAGATAATATCTTTTGGCTAGAGACCATAAGCTTGGTATTAGGTCAATAAGAAGTCTGTTACTAATTTTCTTTTTCTCCTTGAAACAGGAATCCTACTGTTATTCTTCATGATTAACTCACCTCCATCATCTTTTTCAAATTCTAATATTTGATTAATATTCACTAAGTGAGAAGCATGCACTCTTAAAAATAAGCTGTTTGGTAAGCGTTCTTCTATATTTTTCAACGGTTTACTTGTAAGTAAGGTACTCAAGTCAATCATGTGAATGGTGGCATATGATCCAGCAGCTTCTACAGAAACAACATCATGTATGTCGATCATAGAAATACCTTTTATCGTTTGTATGCCTATTCTATTAGAGGTCATATCTGCAAGTTGCTTCGAGAGTTTCTTGAGCTCTATAAAATTATTTTGATCTTTATTCAACTTTTGAATGGCAGCTTTAATATCCTTCGGAGCAAATGGTTTGAGAATATAATCAACGGTGTTGTATTCAAATGCCTTGATTGCATATTGATCATAGGCCGTGGTGAAAATCACCTTAAAGCTTGTATTCTCTAGCGAATCTAGAATGTCGAAAGCTGTACAGTCAGTTAGTTGGATATCTAAGAAAACCAATTGAGGGTTTGTTGCTTTAATCAAGTCTACTGTTTCTTGTTTTTTTGATGCGCTGCCTACTAAGGATAGTTCAGGACAATGCTCATCTATGATTTGGCACAATAAATCACTAGCGTGTTTTTCATCTTCAATAACGATTGTTCTAATCATTTATCATTTGATTATGTATCGACAAAGTTTCGTTACGAGTATATGCAGGGAATTGTGTGTTTATAAGGCTGTGCTAATGTATGAATAAAGCTATGCATATGGTATTTGTTTAACTTTCTTTTTAATGATGCGACTATTTATTACCACAAAGACAAGGCCGTCTCATCCTATAGTCTCAAAACATATGATGGATTCTATTTTGCACTATTGATTAATGATTATTTTGCGGTATGACATCAAATCTGCAACACAAGCAGTTATTTCTCGGCGGTCTTCATTTGCTAATGATAGCGATTTTGTTTTCAAAAGCACTTGTATCTATCTGTTTATGGTTTGTGGTTTTGTTGAGTATTGTACGGTTTATCTCCTTGCGACCGTTTGCGATTGCACTAAATAAAATGAGTTTTGATGTACAATACTATAGGACCAAAGATCGACGACTATATTTTTTGATGGGCTTCTTTCTCCTGACATTGATTTCAGTGTTTTGGTCAGAAAATTTTCCGGGATGGCGGCAAATCTTATTGCTAAAAACTCCTTTTATCTTATTGCCTTTTACATTTATCCATCACCCAAAATTGACCAATAAACAAATTGAATTTTTGTATTTGACCTTTATCACCACTATTACAATTTGTTCAGCAGTGGTGTTGTTTCGGTATGTACTGTCCTCAGATATATTTCACCAAAAGATTGGCACTGGTGGTGCAATTTTGACACCATTGACACATGTAAAGTTTAGTGTATTAACAGCGTTTAGTGCCATTTGTGCGGGATACCTAGCAGGTAGAAAAAGTGATATACAGCGGTATTCTCTTATAGCGGTGTGTTGTTTTCTGGTTTTTGTTGTACACATTCTTGCTGTTCGTTCGGGTCTGCTAATCTTGTATAGTATAGGTGGATTTTTATTCCTGCTGCAAGCATATCGAATGAAAGGCGTGAGTACCTTGATAGGAGCCACCCTGCTTGTATTGCTTCTGCCAATTTTTGCATATGTTGCCCTGCCTTCTGTAAAGTATAAGGTACACTACATGTTGTATGACCTCAAGATGATTAAGGAAGGAAAAGAAGCAAATTTCTCAGACGGAGAAAGATTGCGTTCACTAAGTATTGGCGTTCAGATTTGGAAGGAAAATATATTATGTGGCACAGGTGCAGGAGATTTAAGAGATGAATGCAATAAAAAATATAACAGTCAATTTCCCGAAAGTAAAAAGAAAATCTTACCGCATAATCAATTCGTACTTGTTGGTGCAAGTTATGGCATCATTGGGTTTATATTTTTCCTGTATTGCCTGTTGGGATTAACGATTCATCATTTCGAAAAGGAAAATGTTTTATTTAATGTGATGATAGCTTGTATTATCCTTTACGGAATGGTAGAAAAACCCCTTGATGAATATGTGTTTGTAACCGTTTTTTCATTATTCTGTTGTATCGAAATTAATAGACAGAAGATTAAAAATACTCAGTATGCTGACTAAAACTGAAGGCATCATATTGAAAAATCTCAAGTATGGAGAGACAAGTCTTATCCAGGATATCTATACGAAAGAATATGGATTGAAAAGCTATATTGTAAGTGGTGTCAGAAATAAGAAAAGATCAAAAGCTGGAGCGCTACAATTGATGTCCATGGTTGAGTTAGTGGCATATCATAAAAAGTCAAATTCGCTATCTAGAATTAAGGAAATAAAACCTTCAAATTATTATAAAGAACTGCCTTTTGATGTTTTAAAATCTTCAATTGGATTGTTTATTACAGAAGTTGCTAGACGAAGCCTCAGTCAGGATGAGCAAAACGAGCAGTTGTATGCATTCCTAAAAGATAGCTATTTGCATTTGGATAAAGCAGAAGGGTCTTTAGCGCTCTTTCCAATTATTTTCTTGATAAAATTTTCCAATCATTTGGGTTTTTCTCCAGCCAATAATTACTCAGAAGAGTCCAGTTGTTTCCACTTAATGGAAGGAGCATTTGGACAAAGAGATTCTACAAGCCCTTATAGTTTGGACAGTAAGATCAGTCAATATTTATATAGCCTCTTATTCGAAGAATATGGCATTTCTAATTCATTTGTCATCCCCAAATTGATTCGAAAAGACTTACTGAAACAAATGGTTAATTTCTATCGCATTCATATCGATGGCTTCGGTAAATTGAATAGCCTGGATATTCTGCACGAGCTGTTTGATTAAATATGTATTGCTTTTATAAATACGTAATGCTTTTACATTCATCAGAATTGCTGATAAGTTTGTCGAATAAATGAAAACTAGCGGAGAAGATTGAAAGAGCTTAGTTCTTAGTGTTTATCTTGATTCTAGATAATTGAACAAATATAGAGATAGGGAACGGATAAACATAGATCGATTTGTTGAGGGTTTTGACACAATGGGGCTTTACAAATTGTAAGCTTAGTTGTAGCTTTAAGAAGCAAATCGAACTTTTCTTGGGAACGAAAAGTAGATGTTGTATTGTGAAATTGGATAGAGCAAAATTGAAAAACCATGATCAAACTGCTTCTGAAAATTCCGACTTACCTTTCTCAGTTAATTGAGATAGTACCACTTCATGTGGAAGGCAATCAATTTATACGCGATAATAAATTATGGCAAGGCCTATTCAGATTAAAGTGGGTCTTGTGGTTGTCAATTGGTCTTGGGCTAATCATTTCTTTTATGTTTATTTCTACATTTTCAGCATGGGTTACTGAAATGTATTTTGGAGAATTTCATGGGTCTTCTATGCTTGCAAGTATATCTTTATTTTCTAGCATGGAGTTCTTTGGCGACCGCTTCTTTTTTGATGGTAGCTTGAAGTATTTAATCTTGATTTTTGTAGAAGTGATCATATTTCATTGCACGATCAATACATTGAATATATTGTCTGGAGAAAATCACAAGCCTCAGTTTGCAGATTTTATAAATGCCGAAAAACGAATGATTCAAGTGAGTTTTATGGCGTGGATTTTTGAATTAGTAGCAGGAATACTTGTAGCTGTATTTTTATCCATTATAGGACTAGAAGGGATTAAGAAGATTGTGTTGTTATTTATCGAATTTTATTTTATCGGACATCTTTTCCTGGATAATTATAATGAACAATATGGTTTGTCAATAAAGGAAAGTTTTTACACGATAAGAGATCACGCGGGCGCTGCAATTGGTGTTGGATTTGTGGCGTATGTTCTTTTTTTGATACCCATAGTTGGTTTAATTGTAGCTCCAATTTTAGGTGCAGTTACTGGTGCGATGTATATGTATTCTAACAAAGTAAATGCAGAATTAGACCGTCAATTTGAACTTGTTTGAGCTGTGAATATATAAAGTATTTCGGGAGGCGAATCTACCACCAAAACCCCTTATCCGGATCTGTTTTCACATCCTTTCTGAAGGGAACAGACAATTGATACAAGATATTTTGATCCTTATCAGCAGGCAATACATCTAAGCCATAGGTAACATCTTTGGGATCATCATAAACCATGGTCCCGAACAAACGATCCCAAAAAGAGAAGATGTTGCCAAAGTTGGTATCGGTCCAAGGACGCTCAAAATGGTGATGAAACTTGTGCATGTCAGGAGTTACAATAATCCAACTTAAAGCCTTATCAAGACCCCTTGGCAAACTCCAATTTGCGTGCGTGAAATATGCAAAAAATACAGTAACAATTCTATAAACAGCATAAAATGCGAATGGAATTCCAAAAATGAAAATGGCAAGCAATGCAAACACTTCTCTTGTAATGTAATCACCTGGGTGATGTCTCGTGGCTGTAGTCGCATCAACATGTGTATCGCTGTGGTGAATCATATGAAACCGCCACATCCACGGAACACGATGAAGTAAATAATGAATTAAATATTGTGCAAATAAATCAAGCATCAATATGGCAATAATCATTTCAACAACAATCGGCAGATTAACAATATTCAGTAAGCCAAAATTGTGTTGCCCAATCCATATAAATATGCCCACAGTCGCCAGGCCAAAAAGCACATTGATGGCCAAATCCATAGCAAGAAAAACCAGATTAACACCAATGTGTTTGAGCTTCTCATATTGGAACTTAAACAAAGGAATAACAGCTTCAAAGATCCAATTGAAGGATAGACACGTAACGATCCACAATAGCTTTTGCCAACTCGGCATTGTTTCAAAAAAGTGCAGAAATGCTTCCATGGTTAATTATGTGTTGGGAAGATACTAACAATAATGTTAGAATCAAGAGTAGTATTTTAGGTTTTTACACAAGTTAATCGGTCTGCGACGTTTCAATTAGATCGGTCAAGGTGCAACATGCTTTTCAATAATATATTGATCAATCACTCGCTCCAAAGCAGAAAGTGGAATAGACCCATTCTCCAAAACCGTATCATGAAATTCTCTAATATCAAAGGCATCTCCCAAAGAATCCTCAGCACGTTTTCTCAATTCTCTGATTTTTAATTCGCCCATTTTATATGACACTGCCTGTGCAGGCCATCCAATGTAGCGATCAATTTCTGTGTTGACTTCATGCAATGACAAAGCCGTATTTCCAGACATATATTCAACCGCTTCATCTCTTGTCCATCCTAGATAATGCATACCGGGATCGACTACCAACCGACATGCTCTCCACATCTCATAGGTCAATGCGCCAAATCGCTCATATGCATCTTTATACATACCAGCTTCCTTACCAAGATATTCAGAGTACAATCCCCAGCCTTCTCCGAAGGCAGAAATATAAGTTTTGCGGAAAGCAGGCAAATCTTCCAATTCTTGAGCAAGCATAATTTGTAAATGATGCCCTGGTACACCTTCATGTAATGACAATGCTGGAAGAACATAATACGGTCGACTTTCAAGCTTGTAGGTATTTACCCAATATTGACCAGCTTTTTTATTCTTGTATGAACCTGGTGAATACCGTCCCCCTGTGTAATTAGGAGCCAAAGCATCCGGTACAGGTTTTACTGTCAACGGCATTCTAGGCATCTTATAAAAATACGTAGGAAGTTTGCCTTCCATTTCTTTGGTGATCCAGGCAGCTCTGTTTAACAATTCTCTTCCCGACTTTGGATAGAACTGTTCATCGGTGCGCAAGAATTCCAAAAAATCTTCGAAGTTTCCATCAAATTCTAATTCTTGAATAATGCTTTCCATTTCAGTTCGGATACGCTTTACCTCAGATAAACCTGTTTGATGAACTTCCTCTGGGCTGATATCAAAAGTTGTATAGTAAGCAACTAATTTTTTATAATATTCTTTCCCACCACTCATTTGAGAAATCCCAATTTCGTCATGAGCATGTGGCCTATACTCTTCTTCAAGAAAATCTTTAAATGTTTGATAAGCAGGTAAGACAGTTGAGCTAACAATTTCCGATATGTCATCTTGATTCGATTCTGGCACTGCTAATACCATAAAATTTTCTTCTATAGGTGTAGAAAGAAAATGGTCAATTAAAGAGATGCAATTATTGACAATTAATTTAGGTAGTGCTTTTCTGTTCTCTATGCCGTCTTTCATATGAGAGGTCCGTTTGGCAAAGTAATCAGGAAGAGTGTTGAGTTTTTCAGTGTAAGAGTTCAATTCTTCTTCTGTCTCAAAATAACGGCCTTGAGTTCCATAAACGACGCCTGACAAAAATCCTCCTTCCGCATTCAATGGAAATTGATGTGAATTGAATTCTAATTCGGCTATTCTGTTTGTCACGATAAGCTCTAGCATGGAATGATTAATGCTTCTTTCCAGATCCTCAGACGAAAGTTGAATCTCATTAAGTCTTTTTATTATTTCTCTGTTAAACTCTAATTCTGCGGATCGTTTATCTTCTGATATATCTGGCCATTCGCTATCCGGGCTTTCGTAGGAATCACCTCTTTGGTATTCTTCTATAAGAGCATCAAGCGGATGGATAAGGATAGGCGCTGACTCAATGACTTCTGGGAGTTGTTTTGTGTGAGTGCATGAAAGCAAAGTAATGCAGAAAAATAGTAGATATAAATTGTGCATAATAAGGAGTTACATAGTTAATAGGCAGTTGATCAACTTCAGTTTAAAACAACAAAAAGCCTATACATTTACTTGATTAAGGTAATACAATTACTCCTTCTATTAGCAGGCTTTCAGATATTGGGAATATCTTCCATTGAAGAAAACACAATTGCTAATGAAAATGTACTTTTGTACTTCCAATAAAGCAATCTATGTCAGAAGCTATATTCTCTAAGGCCAAAGAACTGAAAGAGGAAATCCTCGGTCAGCTTGTATCTAATGAACAAGAGTTAGAATCATACCGAATCCAATATTTGGGAACAAAAAATCAAATCAAACCATTATTCGCAGAAATGCGCAACATTCCAAATGAACGGAAAAAGGAATTTGGGCAATTGTTGAATGATTTGAAACAAACAGCAGAACAGAAATTTGAGGAGCTTAAAAGCGCTGTTGGAGGAAGTATGCAGGGAACTGCAACACATGATTTGGACTTGACAGCACCTCCAGGTGAGTTGATGCTAGGATCAAGACATCCAGTTTCCATTGTCCTTAATCGGTTCATAAATATTTTCACTAAAATTGGATTCACCGTTGTTGAAGACAGAGAAATTGAAGATGATTGGCACAATTTCACAGCGATGAACACACCAGAGGATCATCCGGCAAGAGATATGCAGGATACATTCTACCTAAAAGATTCAACAACAGATTTGTTGAGAACGCATACCTCGTCTGTGCAAGCAAGGGTAATGACCAGCCAAAAGCCCCCAATACGGATTATCGCTCCTGGCCGTGTCTATAGAAATGAAACCATTTCAGCTCGTTCTCATTGTCAATTTCATCAGGTCGAAGGGTTGTACATTGATGAAAATGTATCCTTTGCAGACATGAAGCAAACGCTGGATTACTTTGCTAAAGAAATGTATGGACCTGAAACAAAGATTAGATTGAGGCCAAGCTTTTTTCCCTTCACAGAACCTAGTGCGGAAATGGATGTTTGGTTGGGAACAGACACAGAGACCACTAAAAAATTGACTAAAGGCACAGGCTGGTTAGAAGTGTTGGGTTGTGGTATGGTTGACCCAAATGTACTGGACAATTGTGGTATAGACTCAGAAAAATATTCAGGCTTTGCCTTTGGTATTGGTATCGAGCGTTCTGCAATGCAAAAATATGGGATAAGTGATATCCGGATGATTTTTGAAAACGACATTCGATTCATCAGACAATTCAAATCGGAAATATGAAACCTGGTATTCCTAAAGGTACCAGAGATTTTCTTCCACAACAGGTACTAAAACGAAAGTATATCTTTCAGACCATTGAAGCTGTTTTTAAAACCTATGGCTATATCCCTATCGAAACTCCTGCAATGGAAAACTTGAGTACTCTTACAGGAAAATACGGTGAGGAAGGTGATCGTCTGTTGTTTAAATTATTGAACAACGGAGATTTTTTAGCTAAAGCAAATGAAGAAGCACTTACACAAAGAGATTCTCAAAAACTGATTTCTTCCATATCAAAAAGAGGATTGCGATATGATTTGACCGTACCTTTTGCCAGATATGTGGTGATGCACCAAAACGATCTTCAGTTCCCTTTTAAACGTTATCAAATACAGCCCGTATGGCGAGCTGACCGACCACAGAAAGGCAGATATCAAGAATTTTATCAGTGTGATGTTGACGTAGTAGGGTCGGACTCTTTGATGTATGAGGCTGAATTGATGAAGATTTTTGATGATGTCTTCACCGATTTAAAATTACCGGTTAAGATTAAAATAAACAATCGCAAAGTATTGTATGGTATCGCTGAGGCAGCTGGCATTGAAGACAAATTTGTTGACATGACCATTGCAATGGATAAGTTGGACAAGATTGGAGTTGATGGAGTAGTTGGTGAACTAAATAAAAGGGATATCAACTCTTCCAGCACAGAGCAGATACTTAAATTATTGGAAGTGCAATCACTAAGTGAATTAGATAATGCATTTCAAAATTGTACTGTTGGTAAAGAAGGAATTCAGGAGTTGAGAGATTTTCATTCATTTGCAGATATGTCGACATTTTCCAATAAACTAAAATTTGATATATCCTTGGCACGAGGATTAAACTACTATACTGGTTGCATTTTCGAAGTCGAGGCATTGAATGTAGAAATAGGGAGCATAGGTGGCGGAGGTAGATATGATGACCTCACAGGAAATTTTGGCATGAAAGGAGTGTCTGGTGTTGGTATTTCTTTCGGTGCAGCAAGGATTTATGATGTGATGGAAGAATTGAATTTGTTTCCTGATGAAATTGTACAGCAGAGTAAATTATTGTTAGTTTCTTTTGATGAGAAGTGTCACAAATATGCTTACCAACAAATAGTAGAGTTGCGCAAACAATCAGTTTCTTCTGAATTATATCCAGAACCAGTAAAGATGAAAAAGCAAATGAAATATGCCAATGATAGAGGTTTCGCATTTGTTGGAATTATTGGAGATGAAGAAATGAAGTCAAATACGATCATGCTGAAGAATATGATTACAGGGGAACAAGAACAACTAAACCTCCAGGACATTATAAAAACGATTACAAACGATTAACGGTTATGAATAAGCGTTCATTGTCAGATATTCAGGCTGATCTTACCGCTGGTTCCTTATCGGTAGTCGATTTGGTGGATCATTATATAGTGCAAATTGAGTCAAGTAAGCATCTAAATATATTTGTTGAGGTGTTTGAGGAAGAGGCTAGGCAACAAGCTATCATGCTTGACGAAAAAATAAAATCAAACCAGACACTTGGCAAATTGTTTGGTGCAGTCATATCGATTAAAGATGTCATTTGTTACAAATATCATAAGGTGACGGCGGCTTCGAAGATTTTGGAAAATTTCGAATCAAAATTTACGGCTACAGCATTGCAACAGTTGCTTGATGAAGATGCGATTGTAATTGGGAGAACCAATTGTGATGAATTTGCAATGGGATCTTCCAATGAGAACTCTGTTTATGGTCCTACCAGAAATGGTGTTGATCCAGATCGAGTTGCAGGAGGTTCAAGTGGTGCCGCAGCAGTTTCTGTACAACAGGATACATGTTTACTTGCGCTTGGAACAGACACGGGTGGTTCAGTCCGGCAACCGGCAGCATTCAATGGGGTGATAGGTATGAAGCCCAGTTATGGTAGAATTTCAAGATTTGGTCTGATAGCATATGGCTCATCATTCGATCAGATAGGTGTGTTAGGCAATCACCTTGATGATGTGTATCAATGCATCGATCTAATGAGTGGAGAAGATGAAATGGATGCGACCTCTAGTACAGTGCCATTGGACAATACACAGCATGCACCTGAAAACATCCGAATTGCAGTTATTGATGAAGTAATGAATCATGAAAAATTGCACCAGTCAATTCATGAATCATCTTCGAATTTGTTGCAATCATTAGCCGGAAATGGTCATCATATCAATAAGATTCAATTTCCTTTATTGGAATATCTCGTTCCAGCATATTACGTTTTGACAACTGCAGAAGCTTCTTCCAATCTTGGTAGGTTTGATGGCATCCGATACGGACATCGCAGTCCAAAAGCGAATTCAATCAATACGATTTACCAGGAAAGTCGAAATGAAGGCTTTGGTGATGAAGTCAAAAGAAGAATTATGCTTGGCACATTCGTCCTAAGTTCTGGATATTATGATGCATATTATACCAAAGCACAAAAAGTGAGACGATTGGTGGCAGACCAAATTAGTAACATCTTAGACGAAAATGATTGTTTAATGTTGCCGACCACAACCGATGTTGCTTGGAAAATTGGTTCGTTAAATGATGATCCAGTAGCTATTTATTTGTCTGATGTCTATACCGTTTTGGCCAATTTAGTCGGTATACCTGCAGTCTCCATTCCACTTGGAAAGGACAATCTGGGCAATCCCTACGGCATTCAGTTAATGAGCAAAGTGTTCTCAGAAAGGAAACTTTATCTACTCGCAAGCGCAGTCAATGACAAAATAAACAACTGATTTAGAGCAACTTACAGTCCTTGTTGAAATTTAATATGTTAAAGTTTGCATGGGGTGATCTTATAACATATCTTTGCGGCTTCAACCAGTTACATATTATTTTAATGTGTAATATGATCAGATTTAGATTTGGTCATCTAATTCATTTTAATACTGTTTGACTGGCTAACCCAATTACTGATTTTAATTTTTAACCCCATGAGTAAAATAATCAATACCGCTTTGGCGGTATGTATCGGTCTTTTGCTTAATCCGTTTGGAGAACAAGTTTCAGCTACACCCAATAGCGAACACAATACTTCTGCTTACGCAATGGTGTCAGATGATATACTTGAAGAACGATTACATAATTTATACAGTGAAATCGATCTCCGCGTAACAACTGATGTTAAGAAGTACATCTATGATTACACGGTCAAGCATAGATATTCAGCAGAAGACTTTCTAGGTAGGTCTGCTATATACTTTCCTATGTTTCAGGAAAAACTAAGTGCAAAAGGTCTTCCTGATGAGATCAAATGCCTTTCTATTGTTGAATCCAATTTGAAGCCAAATGCTGTATCACCATATGGTGCAACTGGTCTATGGCAATTTATGGAATCAACGGGTAAGTTATATGACCTTAATAAGAACAAGTATGTGGATGATCGGCGAAACCCAGAGAAATCTACAGAAGCAGCTGCGGCCTTCTTACTTGATCTATACTATAAATATAATGACTGGACTCTTGCATTAGCTGCATATAATTGTGGTCCAGGCAATGTGAATAAAGCTATTCGCAAATCAGGAAAGTCTGATTACTGGTCCATAAGAAGCTATTTGCCTAAGGAGACTCAACAATATATCCCAAAGCTGGTTGCCGTAATTTATGTCACTCAATACTACTATGCTCATAATCTTGAACCAAAGCAAATTGATATCAATTTTCAAAATACAAGTAGTGCAAAAGTATGGGAAGGTTTGTCATTCAAAGAAGTACAGAAACTTTCCGGGCTATCTATGGATATCATCAAACAATTGAATCCACAGTATATCAGAAATTATGTGCCAAACATTAATGGAGAACACGTACTTACTTTACCTGCAGATGAAATGATGGATGTCGCTTTAGCGGAAAACACACAACTTGAAATAATTGACCAAGGTAATTACCAAGAGTTTATTGAAGTTGAAGAGACCCCAGCTATTGCTGTTGAAGAAGTTCCAGTACCAACTATAGAAGCAATTACTATTTCTGAAATAGAGAAATTAACTGCTACAAAATCGATTACTGCAGAAAATTCTCCAAGGCAAACTCCAGTATGGAAACAAGAAATCCAATTGGCTGCAACTGAGCCATTACAAAATCAGCAAAATAAAAATCTTGCTTTTCTTGATTACAAAAGCCACGTGATCAAACGAATGCGGAGATAAAAATTATCAATAAATAAAAAAAGCCCATCAGTTTACTGGTGGGCTTTTTTTATTTATAAGACATAGCAAACAAATATGTTTTTTGATAACAGTTTGTTTTCGAGCATTCCTTTATCCAATGGGTCTTGACCCAATGTCGTTTAGTTAAGGAAAATACCCCATTAGGGGTATCATATTAATAGCAGCGCATGTTAATGCGCTGATAGTTATGAATCATGATTGCATTCTCGCCGTCATGTAAAGCCTTGTTGTGACAATGCCTGCCTTTAAATATCTGATTTTCAATTGATTAGACATTTATTTTTCCAAATTACATTTGTAACGATTTTTACAAAAAATCCCGCCAAATGACATTTGTTTACAACTATATCACGGCACTTACGCACCGTGCTACAAATATTTCACACCTAGTGGCGCTTTGTAATTCTCTTAACTAAATGACATCGGCTCTTGACCAATTGAATTCGTAATGACAAATAGCATTCCGTATATTGTTACAAACACTCCTTTCATGAAAGCTATTATTTCTGTATTGTGTCTTTTCTATTGCACGATATTCTTTGCTCAAGATTATTATTACCAATCTTTTGCACCTTTCGATGACGCAATACCAAGTCCAGAAGAGTTCCTTGGATATCCAATTGGTGAACATCATACTAGACACGATTTGATGGTTGCTTATTTTAGTGAATTGGCAGAGCTAAGTGATCAGGCATCTCTGGTAAAATATGGGGAGACATTTGGCAAACGACAACTTGTTTTACTACAAATAGCAACAGAAGAAAATTTAGCAAAACAAGAGGAGATTCGACAAGCACATTTGAATCACATCTTTTCTACTAACAATACAGCTCAAGCGAACAACCTTCCTATTATCATCAATTTAGGGTACAATGTGCATGGCAATGAACCCTCAGGCGGTGAGGCAGCATTGCTAGCAGCATATGTTTTGGTAGCTTCTCAACATCCTGATATTGTACGCTACCGGAATGAAAGCATGACATTCGTTGACCCGGCAATTAACCCTGATGGAAGGGATAGACATTCACATTGGGTCAATATGTTTAAAGGATCACCACTAGTAGCTGATCCTGATGATGTTGAGCATAATGAGGCTTGGCCAAGAGGGAGAACAAACCATTACTGGTTTGATCTCAATAGAGATTGGTTATTGGGTATCAATCCTGAAAGCCGAGGTAAGCTAAACTGGTACCACCAATGGTATCCCAATGTGGTTACAGACTTTCATGAGATGGGAACAAACTCAACTTATTTCTTTGAACCAATGAAGACAAATGGCTCGAAAGATCCTATAATGCCGAAAGACAATTACATCACACTCAATGATTTATTTGCAGAAGAATTTAGCTCTGACCTAGACGCTATTGGATCACTATATTTTACAAAAGAAGTATTTGACGGAACCTATCCTGGTTATGGGTCGTCTTATCCTGATTTGCAGGGAGGATTGGGTTTGTTGTTTGAGCAAGCAAGTTCAAGAGGTCATGTTCAAGATAGACCATCTGGGAAAATCACCTTTCCATTTACCATAAGAAATCAATTCATTTCAAGCATAAGTACAGTAAAGGCAGCAGTCAATAACAGGGAATATCTACAAAAATACCAACAGCAGTTTTTTTCAGGCGCAAAGTCAAAAGCTAAAAATATTAGTGGATATGTTTTTGGTGATCCACATGATGTGAGCAGAACAAATGCTTTCATAGACAAATTGTTGTTGCATCGCGTTGATGTTTATCCACTCAGTGATGACATGACGATTGATGGGGTCCACTACGGAAAAGAATCAAGTTATTATGTGCCTACAGGACAACATCAGTATAGAATGGTACAAACTTGTTTCGAGACCTATGATGAATTTCAGGATAGCGTGTTTTATGATGCCTCGGCTTGGTCGTTGGCTCATTTTTATAACATGTCTTTTTCCTCAACTAATAGAAATACAAACGTAAGTAGTCAAAAATTAACTCAAACTGATATAGTAAAACAAGTCCCAGAAGCATTCGCAAAAAGCAATGTCGCTTATTTGTCAACTTGGGATGAGTATAACACACCCGCATTTCTATATGAACTTTTAGACAATAATGTAAAAGTTAATGTATCACAAAAGCCGTTTACAATCGCATCTAACAATTCCAATAAATCATTTTCTTACGGCTCATTAATTATACCTGTTGCCTCTCAGGATTTATCTGCTGATGAGTTATATAAAGTGTTGTCTAAATCAGCAAATACTTTTGGGATACAATTACATAGTGCTAACTCTGGATTTTCAATTTCAGGCATTGATTTAGGAAGTCGATTTATAGATCCAGTTACCAAGCCCAAGGCCTTAATGATTACACATGGTTCGACAAGTGGATATGAGGCTGGTGAAGTTTGGCATTTATTGGACCAACGAATTGGAATGCCAATAACTAAAATACCAGAACACCAGTTTAATCGAGTGCGCCTTTCTGATTACAATACGCTCATTCTTGTCTCAGGCAGATATTCTGGAATTGACTCTACTCAAATACAAAAAATCAAATCATGGATAAGTGATGGAAATACATTAATTGCTCAGCGAACTGCTGTTCAATGGGCGGTTAAGAATAAGCTAGTGGATGCAGAAATGCACAAAAGTGAATCAGAAGAAGATGAGCCATCGAGTAGAGCAAAGGCAATTAGAAAGCTATATATCAATGCATCCGAAGAACTTGGTAAAAGTAGAATAGGAGGAATGATATTAAAAACGGAGTTGGATTTGACCCATCCAATTGCATATGGCTATCATAAGAGTGAATTACCTGTGTATAGAAACAGTACAGTCTTTATCAAACCAAGTGAAAATGAATACGCAAATGTTTCACTTTATTCAAGTGATCCACATATTGATGGTTTCATCACAAAAGAAAACTTAGAAAAGAATGTTGTTCCTTCGGCTTCGATCGTAGTAAGTGAAGTGGGAAGAGGAAGGGCTATTCTATTCGCAGATAATCCAAATTTTAGGGGATCTTGGTACGGAACAAATAAGTTATTTTTGAATGCAATCTTTTTTGGTGATAAAATACGAGTGCCTGATTAAAAACACATATGACAACTGTAATTATAGAGAACGAAAAAGACTCACAATCTTTACTAAAAAAAATATTGAACGAATTTTGCCCACAAGTTGAAATTCTTTCGATCGTTGGCTCAGTAAATGCCGCTAAACATCAGTTGAAGCAGCACCAGCCAGACTTTGTTTTTCTTGATATTCAAATTGATGGCGGAACGGCATTTGATTTACTTGACCAAATGGAAGAAAGAGAATTTGAGGTTATTTTCACAACAGCCTATGATGAATATGCAGTAAAGGCATTCAAATACGAAGCCTTACATTATATTCTTAAGCCGTATAATCCAATTGATATACAGGAAGCGATTTCAAGAATCACACCTCAAATTGCATTGACCCAAACAAATATATTAGCGGGCTTAAGAAATGAAATTAGAAGGCTACGAGTAAATACTAATAGTGGTTTCCAATTGTACGATATTGATAAGATAATCAGAGTAGAAGCTGATCGTTCCTATTGCAATATTTATTTGGAAGACGAACTAAAAATTACTATCAGCAAACCATTGAGCCATCTTGAGCAACAATTAAAAGACTATAATTTTTTCAGAAGCCATGAGTCCCATTTGATAAACCTTGATAAATTAGTGGAGTATGATAGTGAGGAAGGAAATTTTTTATTGATGTCCGATCAAACGAAGGTTCCACTTGCAAGAAGACGTAAATCTGAAATCATCAACATCTTGAAGTTGTAAAAAGCCTTTGCAGAAAGTATCCAACAACTTGGATTATGTTGTATTCCTATCCTATCTTGCGCCTTTTTTAAAATGAAATACTACAGCACAAATAATAAGAACTTTACAGTTGATCTTAAATCTGCAGTGCTAAAAAGCTTGCCGCCAGATAATGGTTTGTATATGCCAGAATCTTTCAGCAAGTTACCTTCTGATTTTATAGATGATTTATCTAACAGAAGTTTTCAGGACATTTCTTTTAGAATAGCTCACCATATTTTGAAAGATGATTTGAAGGAAGACATCCTTGCGGATATTATTGACAAAGCGATCAACTTTGAAGCGCCAATTTTGAAGCTTACAGAAGACATTTTCACGCTTGAATTGTTTCACGGTCCTTCACTCGCCTTTAAGGATTTTGGTGCAAGATTCATGGCAGAATTAATGTCCTATCTAGCAAAAAATGAAAAACAAGAATTGGATATTCTTGTTGCCACTAGCGGTGATACAGGTGGTGCGGTAGCCGCGGGATTCGCAGGTGTTCCAAATATAAACGTGACCATTTTATTCCCTAAAGGGAAAGTAAGTCCATTGCAGGAATTACAGCTCACGACATGGAGTGGTAATATTAAAGCAATAGAAATTGATGGTACATTTGATGACTGTCAGGCACTTGTCAAACAAGCTTTCCTTGATGATGAAGTAAATAAAAAAAGGAGTTTGAGTTCTGCAAACTCCATCAATATTGCAAGATTAATCCCACAAAGCTTTTATTATTTCGAAGCATACAAACAATTGGAAGACAAAGGCAAGGGCATTGTATTCAGTGTACCCTCTGGCAATTTCGGTAATTTGACCGCTGGATTAATGGCCAAGCGAATAGGTCTTCCAATACATCGATTTCTTGCTGCAACAAATAGCAATAATATAGTCCCACACTATTTAGCTACAACTGCCTACGAACCAAGAACATCGGTACAGACCATTTCTAATGCAATGGATGTAGGCAAGCCCTCTAATTTTTCGAGGATGATGGACTTATATGGCGATCAATGGAAGGAGATAAAAGATGACATTGAAGGATATTATTTTGATGATGAAGACACTCGTTTTGGCGTGAAATATATCCATAAAACCCACGATTATATTGCAGACCCTCATGGCGCAATTGGATTTTTGGCAGCACATCAATATTTAAGAGACAATCCAGGCTATAAAGCAATCTTTTTAGAAACAGCACACCCAGCTAAGTTTTTGCCTGTGATGGAGCCACTCATCGGAGAATTTCCTATCCCTGATAAATTGACCGCATTGAGAGAGAAGAAAAAGCAAGTAACGGCAATGACCAAAGATTATAAAGAGTTTAAGGCGTACTTACTGTCTTAATACAAGCCAATGGGGTCAAGACCCATTACAGAATAATCACTCCGTTCGATTATATCTGGAAATACAAGGTTCAATACATCCAAACCATGATAATTCAAGACTCCTGCTATTCAGAAGTACAACCCTTGCTGATCCTGATCGAATGATACAATTCTCTTCATCGGACACAAACTCCAGTTGATCCCTGTTCAAAGAATCCAATGTAAAATTGCCAGAGCAACTCGATGAGCCTTGAAAAAAGACATAGCGATTATCTTCCGCGAATGTTAGTACCGTGCGTTCATTTGGTTCATTGCATTGTAACTCAGCAGAACCAATACTAAAACAATCCTCTAACAACTCCCATTCACCTACTATTGAATCTGAAATATTTAGTTCTGGAATTGAAGAACAGGCTAATACACTTAGAATAAAGATGAATAGAGTTAACTTTCTCATGGTTCCTTTATAATGTAGACAATGTAAAATCTTTATGCCGTTGGTCAAAATTTCAATTTTAAATATCCATATCTTTGCAGCATGTTTCCGAAGTATGATGTTATTGTTGTTGGAGCCGGACATGCAGGATGCGAAGCTGCAGTAGCTGCGGCTAATATGGGTTCGAAGGTGATGCTTGCTACAATGAATATGCAGACCATTGCCCAAATGTCTTGTAATCCAGCAATGGGAGGTGTTGCCAAAGGACAAATAGTAAGGGAAATTGATGCACTCGGGGGATATTCTGGAATTGTCACTGACCACACTGCAATCCAGTTTCGGATGCTAAATAAATCAAAGGGTCCGGCAATGTGGAGTCCAAGAGCTCAAAGCGACAGAATGCAGTTCGCAAGATTGTGGAGGAACATGCTAGAAGAAAATGAGGCGATTGATTTTTGGCAAGAGATGGTAACAGGTATTATTGTCAAAGATGGAATTTGTAAAGGTGTGCGTACTGGAATTGGTTTGGAGATTTTATCTGACTCAGTCGTGTTGACAAATGGAACATTTCTGAATGGTTTGATTCATATTGGCGAGAAGCAATTTGGCGGTGGTCGTGCCGGCGAAAGGGCAGCTACTGGAATTACAGAACAATTACTGGAACTTGGATTTGAATCTGGTCGAATGAAAACAGGAACGCCTCCTAGGATCGATGGGAGAAGTTTGAATTGGGATGCGATGGAAGTGCAGCCAGGAGATGAACAACCAAGCAAATTCTCCTATACAGATACTCCAGCAATACAAGAACAAATTCCCTGTCACGTCACTTATACAAATCCAGAGGTCCATCAAATGTTGGAAACAGGATTTGATCGTTCACCAATGTTTAATGGCCGTATCCGCGGAATGGGTCCAAGATATTGTCCTTCAATAGAAGATAAAATAAATCGCTTTGCAGACAAAGACAGACATCAGCTCTTTGTTGAACCAGAGGGACGGGATACATGTGAGATTTATGTAAACGGTTTTTCCTCAAGCTTACCAGAGGATGTCCAATACGAGGCATTAAAATTAGTGCCGGGCTTTGAGCAAATGAAAATGTTCAGACCAGGTTACGCTATTGAATACGATTTTTTTCCACCTACACAATTGAAAGCAAATTTAGAAACGAAGCTTGTTCCCAATCTTTTCTTTGCAGGTCAGATCAATGGCACAACTGGTTACGAGGAAGCTGCCTCTCAGGGATTAATGGCTGGCATCAATGCACACCTCAAAATAAATGAAGGAGAGCCATTTATCCTGAAACGATCAGAAGCGTACATCGGTGTATTAATTGACGATCTGATCAATAAAGGTACGAAGGAACCGTACCGCATGTTTACCTCAAGAGCAGAATACCGCATCATACTCCGACAAGACAATGCAGACATCAGACTGACACCTCTTGCCAAAGAGTTGGGTATGCGCAATCTCGAAAAACGAATTGACAGGGTAGCATTTAAGGAAAAGGAAGCAGCAGAAATCCAAAAAGTCTTTGAGAAATTAAGTGTAACACCAGACCAAATCAATGATTTTCTTCAATCAAAAGATTCCGCTCCAATCAAACAAAGCGTCAAGTTTTTAAGCATTCTATTAAGACCTAGAATGAATGTTGAGGATATACGAAAAATATTGCCTTCGCTTAATTCTGGTTTAGCACAATTTGATCTGGAAAGTATCGGCTTAGCAGAAGTTACTGCCAAGTATTCTGGATACATCAAAAAAGAACAAGAGATGGTCGACAAAATGAATCGGCTGGAAGAAGTTAAACTAAAGGATGATTTTGACTTTCATGAGTTGACAGCCTTGTCAGCAGAAGCAAGAGAAAAATTGACAGAGATCAAACCACGGACAATCGGTCAGGCGAGTCGAATATCTGGAGTGTCGCCCTCTGATATATCGGTGTTGTTGGTGCATGTGGGGAGGTAGTCTCTCTTTGGTCGACAATGTTGAGCCTGCCTGCTGGCAGGTGTTTAGTGTTGAATTTTGAATGATTTGA
>CAYNMW010000074.1:0-19392 GCA_964398295.1 uncultured Saprospiraceae bacterium
ATTTGAACTTACACAAACACTTGAATAGCTTGTTCCAAAGAAATCAAAATTAAAAAATAAGGACATAATGGGCTATCTACATAAGGAAATTCAAAATTAACATATATGATTATTTTGAATGTTTACGTAAATAGAATCTGAAAAGGACATTACCTCAATTAACAATGGGTTGAATCCATATCCTTAATCGCACGCAATATATCTCTTCGACTGATTTGACCGACAAGCTTGTTGTTGTCATCTTTTACCAAAAGACGTTTGTAGGGAGAGGTAGAAAAGATATACGCTACATCCATGATGTTGTCATGTATACTGATCGACTTCATGACATTGGACATGTACTTTGAAACTGTCTCAGGTGCAATAGGTGTTCTGTTGTATACGCTTCCAAATAGAACATTCAGACAATCCTTGTCGTCAATGAGCCCCACAACCTCTCCATTGGAATTCAAGACAGGTGCGCCAGAAATTCTGTGTTCTAGCAAGGAGTTGATGGCCTCGTTGATGTCCATATCTGGTGTAAAGGTGATGAGGTCCCGTGTCATATAATTGGTTACAGAAGGTGCTTCTTTGGTCGTCACCATAGTCTCCACAGCTTTATTCTGGAAATTCTTCATAGTTGATTTTCAATTAAAGTACGAATATTCTTTATTTATCACAATATCATTCCGACAATTTAGAATAATGAAGAATCTTAATTTGTTATATTATTATTATTCCAAATATATAGTTATCACAATTACAATGCAATTTAGATAAATGTATTGCTCATACATTGTGCCTATTTTTGTGCAAAATTAATGATGGGGTTTTCCTGGAAAGCTGCCTGGAATTATAAATGTCCCAGGTGTAGACAAGGCGATATTTTTACCAAGCCATTGAATCTTAAAGATCCACTTTCAATGCCTGAGAGGTGCAGGTATTGTGGACAAAGGACAGAACCAGAAATTGGATTTTACTATGGAGCTATGATGGTTTCTTACGGTTTGTCTGTCTGGTTGTTTTTGGGCATTGTCTTGACTCTAGTATTCTATTTCAAATGGGAAGTAGAGAGTGCCATGGTAGTCGTCATTGTATTTGCTATTGTCACCTATCTAAAACTATTGCGATTCTCCAGATCTATATGGTTACATTTTAATGAAAAACATAAACCCGATGTCGAAGAAAAAGTCAAACTCGAATTAGCAAATAATGAAGTGTCTGCAGAACAATGGAAGCCGAATATACCAAAGAAGAAATGACACTTGAACTTACACTTGATTCTAACGAGCTATGACACGATCGGATGCCGATTCACATCTTTATAATAAATATAGGTAGCAGGCTCTGTTCCTAATGCACCAAACCACTGTGGACAATAGGGGGCCATCCAAATAGCATCTCCCTTGCGTACAGGATACCAACAGTCATCTAGCCTGTAAATACCCTGACCTTCTAAATACAACAGTCCATGCTCCATGATATGGGTCTCCACAAATGGTAAATTTGCACCTGGCTTATACGTGAAGATATTGACTGCCATATCGAATGACATATTTTGCTGGTCGGGCAATAGATATCGCATCAATAGACCAGGGTCATTCTCATAAATGAATTGCTCATGATCATTGGAATGACCAACAACTGGATCTGGAATCTCATAACCATCCAATAATTGATAGCTCTTGTGGAATGATAATAATTCAGTTCCTTCTATTGCTTGATCTATGATATATGATTGCTTTATTGGTATATAAGCATATCCTCCTGCTGATAGTTTTGTTTGCTTTTGATTGACTTGAATCGTGCAAGAACCTTCAACTACATAAAAGAAAAGTTGAGTTTTGTCAGTCGTGCCTGTAAGTGTACTCGATGGATTGAGTATGGTTCTTAATTGAGCAAAGTGTGCGCCCATTGCCTCATTGATTACCACATTAACGGTACAATCATTCCATCCGGGCACCTTGCTATTCACAAAACCATCACCGGTTATTAATGCGTAGTTTGACTTAACAGTTGTCGTGGATAATGAGGTTAATTTTATTTGTTTGCTCATATTGTGTTTGATCTGTGTTGATGTACTGACAAGCTAAAATTAATTTTTCTGATTCAAAGCTTCTAAAAAATGAATGGAAACCTGTATGGCATCAGCTATGTCTTTCTCACTAGAGTATTCTAGTGGATTATGACTGATGCCGTCTTTGGAACGCACGAACAACATTGCAATAGGAGCAACGGCTGCGATCATGACGCCATCATGTCCTGCACCACTAGGTATCTGAATTGATTCTATACCCGCTGCTGCAATAGCAGAAGACAATTCCTGGTTCATCATATCGTCACACTTCACGGAAGGGTTAGATTGCTGAAGAGTCCATGTTAAACCCAAACACCTGTTTGATGCAATTTGCGAAGACTCTGACTCAAGATGAGCAACCATTTCATTCAAAAAGGAATCATCAGAACTACGAATATCTAGTGTATGGATCACTTTATCAGGAATGACATTTGGTGTATTTGGAAAGAGTCTGAGTTTGCCTACTGTAGCTACAAGTTTATCGGTATATTTTACTGCTAATTTTTCTACAGCTAGTGCAAATTCTGCAGCTCCGCAATAGGCATCTTGTCGCATATTCATAGGGCAAGTGCCAGCATGACCGCTCGTTCCATCCCACGTAAGTTTGATTCGTTGTTGTGCAGCTATACCTGTTACCGCACAGACTGAGATATCCCGATTTTCCAAAACTGGTCCTTGTTCGATATGGACTTCATAATAACCAAGCCAATCCTCTTTGGAAATTGCATATGATGGTATTTCGTCTACATTTCCTCCACAGTCCTCAACCACCTGTTGTAGCGTCTTGCCAGAATCGTCTTTGTACATTAGCCACTCGTTATTAAAGTTGCCTGCTAGCACAGAACTACCCAAGTAAGAAGTATTGAATCGTGCTCCTTCTTCGTCAGCAAAAGCCACAATAGTTAAGTGGTAGGGGAGTTCTAGTGAGAGCTGTTGTACATGAATTGCCATTTCCAATCCAATAAGAATCCCAAGAGGGCCATCGTATTTTCCAGCATTGTGTACACTGTCATGGTGAGAACCGACTACGAAGTGCTTTGCACTTGGATCTGTGCTATTCAATGTGCCTCTAATGTTCCCTACACAATCAGTAGTGACATCTAGTCCTGCTTCCGTCATCCACATTGCAATAAGTTCACCTGCTTTAGTAAATGCTGGAGTACCATAAAATCGTGAAATGCAGTCAGGGGAATCACTGATGCATGCTAAAAGCTCTAAACGTTGAGAAACTCTTTCCGTAGCAAGATTCATAAGTGCTTTAGGTGCAATTGAATGGCAAGTTACTAGATTGAAATGAATGTAGTGTTTGGAGAGAAAAAAAGTAGCGTGAGAGTGACTTGAACACTCGACCTCAGCATTATGAATGCTGCGCTCTAACCAGCTGAGCTACCACGCCATGTAATTAGTGGTGGCGAAGCTGCCTGTCCCGTCCGACATTTCGGAGCGACGGGAAGCTACCACGCCATTATTGATTATGGAGCGCAAATATACATTAATCAGCAGTTTATAAAAAGCACTTTCAAAAGTTATCTCATCGAAGAATTTGCATTAATTAGGGTGTTTTTAGTATTTCACACGAACTTAAGTTACATCATCTTAAATCCTTCTTCTATAGGAGGATACCTTCGCTTTGTCCAGATTCTTTTTGGCAATTGAGGAGATAAATTCGATATTTAAGAACCATCCTAGATTATGAATAAGAAAAATTGGTGCACTCCTCGAATTATAACATTGGACAGATCTCAAGTGAAATCTGGCACAAACAATTTCGCTGGAGTAGAGCTAATAATATTTTGCAGTCCTGGTTATAGTTATCCTATTGGCACCTTTCCAACTACAACTTTTCCGTACTCATATTCTGGCACATCGACTACTGTCGATGCTGTTGGAGGTGTTTGTAGTTAAATACTTACTTCTAGATATATGAATTTCGATTAGTGCGGCAGAATAGCACAAACTATTTCTTCTGCTTACTAGCGATTTTACCTGCCAAATCATCATCAATAAGGACTCTGCCACAGTGTTCGCAAGCGACAACTTGTTTACGTTGGCCTATTTCTATTTGGACTTGTGGCGGTATACGAGCGAAGCATCCACCACATGCTTCTCTTTTTATAGTTACAACTGCTAAGCCATTTCTATATCTTTTGCGAATTCGCTGGTACGAAGCGAGCAATCTTTCTTCTACATTTTTTTGTTCCGCTGCAGAAGCTTTCATTAGAGTTGCTTCTTCTTTATTGGTTTTACTTAAGATTTTTTCAAGCTCAACTTTTTTGTCTTCAAGATCCTTTTTCTTCTGATCAACTCTGTCTTTTGTTGCTTTTTGTGTTTCTGACTTAACTTCTTTAACCTTATCTGATTCTTTTATCTTCTTTTCAGATAATTGAATTTCTAGTTTTTGAAGCTCTATTTCCTTAGACAAAGCATCATATTCACGATTGTTCTTCACCTCTTCGAGTTGCTTTTCATAGCGCTCAATAAGTTGCTCAGACTCTTTTATATTATTCTTGTGCTGAGAAATCTTTGCCTTTACCTCATCCAAGTTTTCATTCAACTTATTCAATCTTGTCTCTAGACCAACTATCTCATCTTCCAAATCCTTTACCTCTATTGGTAATGCTCCTTTTAATATCTCAATCTGGTCAATCTTCGAGTCAATCAACTGCAAACTGTACAGTTGAGTTAGTGTCTCTTTAATGCTTTTTGATTTGGCTGCCATATAAAAAGTTTAGAAATAATTTATTGGATTTGTTGTAACTGATGTACAAAAGAGTGCAAAATTACTAAATTTTTTCTTCAAAAGCCCGAATAAAAGCTCAATTGTAAACTGTTCACTTTCATAGTGTCCAATATCTGCTATGATTATCTCCTTATTGCTCTCAAAAAACTCGTGATATTTGAAATCTGAGCTGATATACAGGTCTGCCTTTTGGCTAATGGCATGCTGCAGAAAAGAGGATCCTGAACCCCCACAAACGGCTACTTTGTTGATTTCTCTGCCCAATAGTTCCGTATGCCTGATTTGCTGGGCGTTCATCTTGTCTTTGACATACTCCAAGCAATCCATTGCTGTCATAGCAGATGGTAAATAGCCAATGGCACCAAGTCCGACATCAGGCACGGATTGATCCTTTACTGCCAGTATCTTCACATCTGATAATTCAAGTCTTTTGCACATTTCAGTGGATACACCATCTTTTAATACGTTGTCAAGATTGGTGTGTATGGCATATAAGGCGATGTCATTCTTAATAGCTTTGATGATGACTTTCTCTATGTAATGGTATCCATTTACCTTTTTGATTCCTTTGAATATGATTGGATGATGAGACACAATGACATTACACCCTTTTTCAATGGCCTCATCAACAACTGCTTCTGTAGCATCCAATGCTGTAATAACACCAGTGACTTCCCACTCGTATTTTCCAGTCAACAATCCTGCGTTATCGTAGGACTCCTGCAAATGGAGTGGCGCGATATCCTCAAGGTAATCCGTTAACTCTTTAATCTTCATGATGCGAATGTTGAATGCGTTCTATGATGTTGCTTGTGCTAATGTCACTTTTAAAGGAAAGGATTTTTACTTCGCCACCTGCTTTTTCTATTACTTCTTTGCCAATCATTTCTTCTCTATTATAGTCTCCTCCTTTTACCAAGACATCTGGCATCAATACCTCTATAAGATTAATTGGTGTATCTTCTCCAAATGGGATAACCATGTCTACAGCTTGCAATGCACACAATACGCTAGCCCTATGATGAAGCGAGAGGATTGGTCTATGCTTGCCTTTTAGTCGGCTGACTGATTCATCAGAATTGATTCCTACAATAAGTCGATGGCCCAATTGCTTTGCTTCTTCGAGATACATGGCATGTCCTGCATGAAAAATGTCAAAGCATCCATTTGTAAATATGAGGGTATCGTTTTGTTTTTTCCAGCTGCTTACTTGTTCTCGGGCTTTCGCCAAATTCATATATAATTTAGAATTGATCACTTCTGATTCTTATTTAAGATTGGCATAAAAATCAATGAAAGCACTCCAAAAATGACATTACCAAATATCATGATTGCAAAATAAATGATGTTGGCAAATGAAAAACTTTCAATCGAATCGATCTTAAAAATACTCAATGCTTCCATTACCATGAAATGATAACTTCCCATGCCTCCCGGAGAAGGAAATAATATTCCTAAGGTTCCAAAGATAAATACAAGAAGACCCTCTTGTGGTCCAAGGTGTGCAGTTGGCTTGAAGGCATAAAAGGTCAGATATGTCATCAAATAATAGCAGATCCAAATACCTATGGAATACAGAATGAACTTTGGAACTGAATCAATTTCTCTGACCGAAATCAATCCATCTTTGAAGCCCAATAACAGAGATTTTACTTTAGCAGCCACCGCAGATTGTTGAAATAACTTACTTCTAAAAATGAACACAAATACAGCTACAATAGTAAAAACGATAAGCAAAATAAGACCAAGATTAACGGACATTAATTTCTCCTTAATCATAAGATTGTCTTCAATGTAAGCAGTGACTGGGCCGAAGTAAAAAGGTAGAGTCAGCAGCAAAAAGACCAATAAACAAAGTACATCTACAATTCTATCTGTTACAATTGTTCCCAATGTCTTCTCTATTGGGACCTCATCATATTTGGAATAAAATCCAGCACGGAGCATTTCGCCAAGTCTGGGCACCCCAAGGTTTGCAAAGTAGCCGATCATGATTGCCATATATCCATTTTTGAAACTTGGTTGATAGCCTAGTGGTCTGATAAGCATTTGCCATCTCCAAGTCCTGAATACATTGCTTAGTAAATAGATACATAAAATGGTCAATAACCACCACCAATTACAAGAACGAAAATCTTCAATCAGTTTAGTGATCAACCGACAATCTGTGGGTTCATTCCCTCTGGACAAACAATCTTGCAAATACTTTTCTGATTGGCTCTGGTACAACATATACAGGATGAATACGCCAATAAAAGCAAAGAATAGAAACTGGATGATTTGTTTGATTGTTTGATTCAACTAGTTTTCTTCATTGTAAAACAGTTTATAAAATTTTCTACCCATTTCATCAACTCCTTTTTCGATCATATTTCTATTGCCATGAATGTAGACATGGAAATTCTTATCAAGTTTCAATACGCTTTTGAACACCCTTGATTGATTTTTAACTGCAGCATGACTTACATTGAAATCTTCCTTGAGTCTCACATCACGCTCGTTCTGGAAATCCTCTTTGTAGTCTTGAAAATCCGCGATGACACGTTCGTCTTTGAATATCCTTTTTTCGTAGTCATCAGCATTAAAATCTCCTTCATGTGTCAAAAACTCTAAAGACCGATTCATAATCGTTGCTTCATCAGCTTTATCTGTTTCATAAATAGGCTTCATTCGATCTTCGATGAATTGCTTTGTTGCCTGTATATAGTTTTTGGTATGATAGAAGTCATCTGTTCGTTCCTGAAGGCCTAGAAAGTCATTTTTCCAAAACAGGGCTTCGCTGCCTTTGCTGACATTGTCAATCGCGCAAATTTTATAGCCTTGCTCTTTTTCAGTATTGAAGATAATGCAACCTTTGTCAACCTTTGATGATGCAATTCCTTGTAAGACTGTCAAGTCTATTGAATTCTCCAAGGTATCCAGTGAAAAAAATGAATGAAGAGTCTCAGCTTTGATTAAACAAATTGCATCTACAAGTTCGTCTTCAACAAGTACATCCCTTACATAAGAGATGAAGAGGTCTCCATCTTTAATATTTGGGTGTTGTGATGAATCAAATAATAAATTTGCAATTTCTAAAGATCGTGGCACTAAGGATTGTGGATTCTCAAATAACTGTGATGCACATTCAAATAAAACAGATCCTTTACCGTCTTGGAGAAAGGTATAAAAAACTGGTTCTTTATAATGATCCAACATCATTCCCAACAATAGGTCACTTGTGTACGAATCTTGAACGCGAGTGGCCTCAGCTGAAAAGCGGCATGACTGTTTTTCAGTAGGATCTATATGATGGATAATAAGCGCTTCAAGCGCAGCATCTATCCGATTAATCATAAATGATAACTTACAAATTAGAAAATGAACAGGATAAAGAGAGCAGATAACACGGAAAGCCCTAATCCTGTAATAAAAATATTAAACGCATTTCGGACTATTGACATTTTTTGACCTAGTCTTTTTCCAGTATAAAATAAGTCATCAGCCATAAATTCTTTGATATCCTGAGGATTGTTGAGTGCTTGTTTCATATATGGCAAATACTCTGAACGTTGCATGGTAAAAATATTTCCAAAGAAAAAGGGACTGAAATTTCTTCCTTGTTCCATTTTTTGTTTTCGAATTACTTCAAAATTACCTGGCTTCAAAACCAAAGTAGCCATGAAAATGGTTATGAGACTGGTCAGGATCATTATCGCCAAAGGTATGCCCAATCTTGACTCCAGAACAAATTCTCTGTTTGCTGTTGCTAGAGGAAACAAAAATGTAATCATCAACGCATTTAGTGTGAGTAGGGTGTTGGCTTTATTATCAGCGATATTGGTTAATTCTATATTATTGCGCAGTGCCGTTCTAATGATGTTTGTAATATCTTTTGAAGTTGGATTGCTTGCCTTTTTAGTTTTTGCCATGACGCAAATATACAGCCTTCATTGTTGATTTAAATAAAAGAGGAGCTGTCCAATTAAGGGCAGCTCCTCTTTTCAATTTTAAGCACAGAGAGATATATCGTTTATCGTTTTAATTACATGCTTCGATAAATGCATGAAAGACGCCTTGTGTTTTTACTTCAAAGCCTTCTGTCATCAATACGAATTCGCCAGCGTGGTGTTCCAAATTTGAACCAGAATCCACTATTCTGTTCGTTTCAATTCCTATTATCGCTTTCTCAGATTGTTGCGTAAAACTATTGTCAGAATAAACTTTATGGTCTTGACATTCTTCAATACACATTTCTAACTGTATGTCATCAAGGAAAATCTCATCAGCGTTAATGTTACCATTAGATCTAAATTTAAGTACACAAGTAGGGGAGAAAAGCAATGGATTAATATCAATCGTTTCTTGATAGACTACATTATTTACGAAAGCTATACCATATCTCCATTCATTTAGTAAAGTGAATGTAGCTCCACCATCATTAGAAAATTCAAAAAAGAAGGATTGTGGTGCTTGAAATCCATTTGCTTGATATGCGAATGAAATCTCAAATGATTCTGCTTGTGACATATCTATAGAACTGGAGAATATGGCAGAGTCATCAAAGCTATTATCCCTTATTCTCATAGAATAAAGACCATTTGGACTAAGCGTCGACATAACTCGTTCTGCATCTAAACCAATACCACCTGGTGTCCATATACCACTGTCCATTTCAAAATCCGCCTGATCTATAAAAGAGCAGCCACTTTGTGTGGTATCGCAATTGCCATCTTGATCAAAATCTTGCTCGATATTTCCACAACCACAAATACCTGGTGAAGTTTTATTCGGATCATTAGGACAAAGATCATTGCAGTCAATTGTTCCATCTCCATCCATATCAGTTATATCTGATATTCCACAACCACAGATTCCAGGGGTTATCTTATTTGGATCATTAGGACAAAGATCGTTGCAATCTACTGTTCCATCTGCGTCTGCATCTGCTGTATCAGAAAATCCGCAGCCACAGATACCCGGCAATAATTTTGTGGGATCATTAGGACACAAATCGTTACAATTAGGCGTTCCATCTGCATCATTATCTGCTGTATCAGATACTCCACACCCACAGATACCCGGCAATACTTTCGTTGGATCATTAGGGCAAAGATCGTTGCAATTAGGCGTTCCATCTGCATCATTATCTACTGTATCAGATACTCCACAACCACAAATACCCGGCACTACTTTATTCGAATCATTAGGACACTGATCGTTGCAATTAGGCGTTCCATCTGCATCATTATCTGCTGTATCAGATACTCCACACCCACAGATACCCGGCAATACTTTCGTTGGATCATTAGGGCAAAGATCGTTGCAATCAAATGTTCCATCTCCATCTGTATCCGGCGTGTCTATATTTCCACAACCACAAAGACCAGGAGAGATTTTGGCAGGGTCACTAGGACAACTATCTAAACAATCAGGAGTTCCGTCTGCATCCGTGTCAACCAAATCTGAATTCCCGCATCCGCAAATACCTGGCAATATTTTATTCGGGTCATTAGGACATTCATCAAGACAATCTATAGTGCCATCACTATCTGAATCTATTGGCGGGACTGGTGTTCCAACACAATTGCATGATGCATCAATGACATCATTTGCTGTACATGGATTACCATCATCACAAGGGAAATTGAAATTTCCTTTTTTAATGGTAAAGAAGTCATCTATAGCACCTGTCTCCCGAACATATTTGATATCCATTTGGTCTCCATTTACTTCCATTATTGTTGATCCTAAAGATCTCGCAGAATAATAAAAAACTGGATGATCAAGAGGGCCATTAGAAGTCCTACTCGCACTACCTGTGGTAATGTAAGCACTGCCAGGCGAGCATAAGTCCTTTTGATAAACGCCATCCCCAGCAAGACGCCCATCTCCAAAACCATTAGGTCCAACGGCGTGCACCGCTTGGTTAAACGTTGTCGAGTTGCCATAGTGACCATTCACAAAGTATGATCTCTCATAAGAGTGACTATGGCCAGATAAGACAAGGTCTACTCCATTTTGCTCAAGCATAGGAACAAAATTTTGTCTCATCTGTATCAACGGTGCTTCATTATCAGAATTGTGAGAGCCTTTTGTATAAGCTGGATGATGCCAGAAAGCAACAATCCAATCTTGTGTGGTATTCTGTATATCTAATAGAGCCCAGTTATACATCGCACCTCCAACAGACCTGTCTGTTTCATACGATTCCAATACAATGAAATGAATGTTAGCATAATCAAAGGAATAATAGGCTTCCGTTCCTGAGGCTACACCACCTGCTTCTCCATTTGTAGGGAAATCAAAGATGTCATAGTAAGGTCCAGACTGAGTATCCGATTCTGCTGTAAAGCCATCGTGATTCCCAAGACATGACCAGGAAACTGTATTTTTCAATTTATCCTCATACATGTTTTCAAACATGGCAAATTGATATTCATTATCTGTTCCACTGTTGTAAGCATTATCTCCAAGAAACAACATCATATCCGTATGATCAGTACCTATATAGTTGTAATAGGCATCACGGACTGCACGAGCATTGTTATTTGCACTTCCTGGATCTCCTAAAATCCAAGCGGTTACGGGTTGTACAGTGCCATGAACTGGAGATGTGATAAAGTATTGATCAGGAGAAGGGGCAAGAATAGTATCAGTTCCGTTCATAAGAAAATAGAAGTATCTTCTATTTGGTTGAAGGCCTGTTATTTCTACTTCATGATCTGTTTTAAGAGTTGGATCTGTAACTGAATTGACTGCAGTAGTTGGAGACAATCCAAATCTGACAGTAGAACCCATCTGGGAGGAAGTTCTCCATTTTACAACAACCGAACTAGGTGTTAATTTTTGTAAATATGGGCCTCTGTTAATTGGTGGTTCTGTAACTATTGATGCATCAAAACTTAAATCTGAACTTGTGGTACTTGCTTGATGAACTTCAACTACCAAAACATTATTTCCTACATTCAAAGCTGATGAAGGGAAGCTGAAAGATGCTATTGAATTATCATTACTTACTGAAGAACTAGCAAAAGTGAAATACCCAGGATCTCCATTGCCCATATTGACTCTGCCTATTTCATTGCCATTTAAATAAACTACGGCTCCATCATCGTACAGAATATCAGCTGTATAATTATCGAATGAACCAGGATTGTTAACATTAAAATCAATCCTGAAGTATGCAGCCAACAAACTGTTATTAGCACTAACGGGACTAGTCAATACGGTTGCTTCGTCTCCATCGCCATAACCAAGTTGTGCTGAACCAGTCAGCCAACTGCTATCGTTATAGGTAGCATCCTCGAAGTTGCGGCCCATAATCTTAGGTGGTTCGTTTCCTAGGTCATAATATTTCCATGTCGACCCAAATGGTAGGATAACATTCTGAGCTTGCAGACCTGTGCAAAGCAATACAATCAAAAGGGAAAGAAGGGTTAGGTTTCTCATTTAAGATCCAATTTTTTATAAAGAGCATCCAATTCAAACTTTAAAGATTTCATTGGTTCTGAATGTGCATACCTCTGTGGTAACGCATCGATCTCTTTATGTGCAGCAACAATGTCCTGCAACGATTTTTCAAATTCATTGATTTCACTGTATAGTTGTGCTCGTTTTAACAGATGTCTTTCTTTTCTATTTGATTCTTTTATTAAAGTTGTCTGGATCGAAATAGCATTAGGATAATCATTTAATTTGACATGCTGATTGACTATGGCTCTTGTGAATAGAGGAAGCTTGCCAAGATCATCTATGCCTCTCTGCAATACAGTAATTGCTCTCTCTCCAGAAGCAGAGGTGCTGATGGAATCTAGTGCAGATATGTATTCTGTATAATGTTCTGTTATTCTTTTCCCGCTTTTATTCAATACCATTTCGAACTCATCTGCAGCTTCTGCAAATTTTCGTTGATCTACTAAAATATTTCCTCTTAATCTATGAGCAACAGCATTGTTAGGGCTCATTGCCAGAGCGTCATTTACATTTTCAATGGCAAAATCGTATTCGCTCAATCGACGCCAAGCTTTTGCATAACTCATATGTACAACAACGGAAGGGCCAGATAATGATTCGACCTTTTCGAAATCTCTTATAGACTTCAAGTACTCTTCGTGCTGAAAATATAAAGTTCCTCTTACTATGTATAAACTGTCGAAATTTGGTTGTTGTTCAATTTGTTCAGAAACATGTTGTATGCGAGAATCAAGTTCACCATGTGCCCAGATAAGATTAAACTGGACAAACAGGAAATATGCTATAATATACGGTGTTAACTTGATTATTGACCTTAGAATAGCCATTCTAGGTTTACATTTATGCATTTCAAAAATTTCCTCAGTATTTTAAATTAATACAAATACCTTAGTAAGGTGTAATTGGGACGGTAAATTAAGTGAAAGCCACGTAGCAAAAGTTAATTTTCTCTTGAATTTGTGAATTTTGGTATAAAAAGAGTCCTTTTTATGACTTTTTTATACGAATGATAACATATTTACTCGCTGGTGTTTTGCTTTCAAGTGCCATATGATTTATCGGAACAAGTACATTGGCTTCAGGAAAATATGTGGCTACACACTTTCTAGGTATTGAATAGGATACAATGACAAAGTTCTTAGCAACTCTGTCTTTATCGATTGAAGATTGGATTAAGTCTACCAAATCTCCAACCATTAATCCATGTTCGTGTATATCATCCTCATTCATCAATACGACACGTCGCTCGTTATATATGCCTCTATATCGATCATCCAGACCGTAAATTGTAGTGTTGTACTGGTCATGACTTCTGATTGTCATCATTGCGAACTGATCTTCTTCCAATTGATTGTTAGGCACATCATTGATACTAAATTCTGCTTTTCCAGAAGCTGTGTTAAACTTGCCATCTCTTGCTCCATTGGGTAAGTAAAAACCCTCTCCTTTTCGTACTCTAACATTATAATCTTCAAATCCTGGTATGACCTCTTCAATTTTATCTCTGATCAAATCATAATTGTCCTTATAGGACAACCACTTAGTTTGCGTTTTGTCACCAATAGTTTCAGCAGCTAAGCGACAAACAATGTCAATTTCACTTTTCAATTGTTTTGATGAAGGAGTGAGTATACCTTTGGAAGAGTGGACGATTCCCATTGAATTTTCTACACTGACAAATTGCTTCCCTGTATCTTGTTGATCAACTTCCGTTCTGCCTAGACATGGCAGAATGATTGCAGTTTGACCATGCACCAGATGTGATCGATTTAATTTAGTAGAAACATGTACTGTCAAAGAACACTTTCTGAGTGCTTCAGCAGTATAAACAGTGTCCGGGCTTGCACTCAAAAAATTACCACCCATTGCAAAAAATACACTTGCTCTTTTTTCATGCATTGCTTGAATGGCATCTACAACTGCAAAACCATGTTTTTTTGGAGGACTAAATTGAAAAGCTTCACCAAGACTATCCAAAAATTTCTTCTTAGGTGCTTCCCATATCCCCATTGTTCTGTCACCCTGCACATTGCTATGACCTCTGACTGGGCATGTACCCGCACCTGGTTTTCCAATTGCTCCTTTAAGTAATAATAAGTTGACAATCTCCTGGACATTGGCAACACCATTCACATGTTGTGTCAATCCCATCGCCCAACACACTATGATTTTTTTCTTTTCCTTAATTAACTGAATAAGGTCATCAATTTTGTCTTTGCTTATTCCAGATTTTACAACTAAACTGTCATAATCGTGAGACAATAAATCTTGCTTGAATGCAGAGTATCCGCTTGTTTTTTCTTTTATAAATGAATGGTCTAGAACAGGATTTTCTTTCGAATCCAGTTTGACTAATCTTTGCATGATGGCTTTAAGAAGCGCAACATCACCATTCAAGGTGACTGGTAGGTAGAGATCAGTAAGTGTAGTGCCACCATTTAGAATTTTAGCTGGCTTTTGAGGGTTAACGAATTTCATTAAACCCGCTTCAGGTAATGGATTTACAGTTACAATTTTCCCACCATTTTCTTTGCATTTTTCAAGAGCAGTCAACATTCTTGGGTGGTTGGTTCCTGGATTCTGACCCATGACGATAATGACTTCGGCTTCGTATAGATCGGATAGAGTGACACTCCCTTTTCCTATACCTACTGTCTTTGAAAGTCCATATCCACTAGACTCATGGCACATATTTGAGCAATCAGGTAAGTTATTGGTACCAAACTGACGCACAAACAACTGATACATGAATGCTGCCTCATTCGAAGTTCTTCCACTCGTATAAAAGATGGCTTCATTGGGTGATGATAAGGCATTTAGTTCTTTAGCTATCGACCGAAAAGCATCTGACCAACTTATTTTTTTATAATGACTTGAACCAGGTTTTAAGATCATGGGTTCTGAAAGACGTCCCATCTTACCAAGTTCAAAATCTGATTTGAGGGACAAATCATAAACAGAATTTTGTTCAAAAAACTTGGCACCTATAGTCTTTCTTTGTGCTTCTTCTGCAATTGCTTTTATTCCATTTTCGCAATATTCACCTAATTTCGATCTTTCGTCATCCGGATCTGGCCAAGCACAACCGGGGCAATCAAATCCTCCCTTTTGGTTGACTTTGAACATGGCTTTCATCGCCTGCCCTGGAGAAACATACTTCCTTAGATGCTTCATAGATTCGGAAATAGCACCTACACCGACAGCTGCTTCTGGAATGTCTTTGATAACAATACCTGTTAGCGCTTCTGGTGTTTCTTCTTTTGGTTGTTTAGGCATGGATGTAAGTTAACGAATTCGTTCTGGGTATGCATAAACATTGAATTTTGATTCATTCAAGAACCCAATGAGAGTCAAGCCAACTTCTCTGGCAAGCTCTATTGCGAGACTTGTTGGTGCACCTATTGCCATCATGACTGGAATACCAGCCATCCACGCTTTCTGTACAAGTTCAAAACCAGCTCTACCGCTTACAATAACAGCTAAATCTTTCAAGGGTAGATCTTCGACTTTTAGCGAATTGCCTATTATTTTATCCATTGCATTATGTCTCCCCACATCTTCCATGACATCGAGCAGCTTGCCTTCGACGTTGACTAAAGCTACGGCATGATTACCACCAGTTTGGTTGAAGATGGATTGCGCCTTCATCAAAGTGTTTACAAGATTATAAATGATTTCTTTTGGAAATAGAGGCATCGTATTATTGAGAACAAACAGCCCTTGTTGTTTTGTCATTTCGATTGAAGACTTACCACAAACTCCACAACTACTAGTTGAATAGAAATGCCGTTCCATTTTACTTTTATCAAAACTTACATGATCGTGCAAAAAAACATTGATAGCTTGATGCTGATTTGTCTCTGATTGATGGTCAGCAGAATATGCAATTTTTGCAACATCCTTATAATGATGAATGATACCTTCTGTGAATAAAAATCCAAGGACCAGATCAAAATCTTGCCCAGGTGTACGCATTGTTACAGCAAGATTCTGAGATATACCTCTATGCGTAATTTTAATTTCTAAAGGCTCTTCGAGAATGACCTCATCATATAGGTGAATGACGTCCGTTTTATGATGTCTTTGAATATCGTAAGATTGAGTCATTTCCATATTTACAGCCACTATTGAAACTAAAGTTTTTACCTTTGCAGATTCAAAATAAAAGTATGATAAATATTACTCTTCCGGATGGATCTGTAAGGCAATATGAATTAGGGACGACAGCAATGCAGATAGCTAGCTCTATTTCTGAAGGACTTGCACGCAATGTCTTATCTGCAAGTATTAATGGAGAAGTATGGGATGCTTCTCGACCTTTACATGAAGATGCATCTGTTTCCTTGCATACATGGAAAGACGTAGAGGGGAAAGCTACATTTTGGCACTCTTCAGCGCACCTATTTGCAGAAGCTGTAGAATCTTTATATCCAGGCACAAAATTCGGGATTGGTCCTGCTATCGAAAATGGATTTTATTATGATATCGATACTGGGGATACTGTCTTAAGCACAAATGATTTTGAAAAAATTGAAAAGAAAATGCTTGAGCTGGCTCGTGAAAAGAATGTTTTCAATAGAATAGATGTCAGCAAAGATGAAGCAATCTCCCATTTCAATGACAAAGGAGATGAATATAAATTAGAACTCCTTGAAGGATTAGAAGATGGTCAAATAACCTTTTACCAACAGGGAAATTTTATTGATCTATGTAGAGGTCCACATATTCCAAGCACCGCACCAATTAAAGCTATTAAATTATTGAAAGTCGCTGGTGCTTATTGGAGAGGAGATGAAAAGAGAAAACAACTCACAAGAATTTATGGTATCACCTTTCCAAAGCAGAAAGAGCTTACAGAATATCTGCACATGCTCGAAGAAGCCAAGAAGCGTGACCATCGTAAACTGGGCAAAGAATTGGAGTTATTTATGTTTTCTGAAAAAGTTGGTGCGGGTTTACCAATCTGGTTGCCTAAAGGAACAGCACTACGTACTAGATTGGAAGACTTTCTAAAGCAAGAACAAATCAAGCGAGGATATACACCTGTTATTACGCCACATATTGGTAAAAAGGATTTGTATGTGACCTCTGGTCATTATGAAAAATATGGAGAAGATAGTTTTCAACCAATCACAACTCCAAGAGAAGGTGAAGAGTTTTTTCTCAAGCCGATGAATTGTCCACATCACTGTGAAATTTATGGCAATAGACCTAAATCCTATAAAGACCTACCTGTTCGGATTGCAGAATTTGGTACAGTATATCGATATGAGCAAACAGGAGAGCTACATGGCTTGACAAGGGTTCGTGGCTTTACACAAGATGATGCCCATATTTTCTGTACACCAGATCAGGTTAAAAATGAATTTTTGGATGTGCTTGATTTGACGATGCATGTGATTAAAAAACTTGGCTTTGATAATTTTACAGCACAAATATCCTTAAGAGATCCCGATAATAAAGAGAAATACATTGGAACAGATGAGAATTGGGAAAATGCTGAGCAGGCAATTATAGAAGCAACAAAAGAAGTAAATCTAGAAACGACAATTGAGCTAGGTGAAGCGGCATTCTATGGTCCAAAGCTTGACTTTATGATTAAAGATGCATTAGGACGAAGATGGCAGTTAGGAACGATTCAGGTTGATTATACTTTGCCAGATAGATTCGAACTTGAATACATTGGGGCTGACAATCAACCCCATCGTCCCGTAATGATTCACAGAGCGCCATTTGGTTCAATGGAACGATTCATTGGGGTTTTAATAGAGCATTGTGCTGGCAAGTTTCCATTATGGTTAACTCCAGAGCAATATGCCATTTTACCAATTAGTGATAAGTACCTTGACTATGCTAAAGAAGTACAGCAGACCTTGAGTCTGCATGACATCAGGGGCACTATTGACAGTAGGACGGAATCTATTGGTAAAAAAATTCGCGATACAGAATTGAAAAAAATACCCATTATGTTAATTGTAGGTGAGAAAGAAGCAGATGCTCAAAAAGTAGCTGTGCGCTTGCAAGGCGATGGTGATAAAGGTGCGATGTCCATCGATGAATTCACGGCATATTTCAAGACTTTGTTAGACTAATTATTTGTGGAGTTGTTGTGATAATGTGATTGAAAACAAAGAAAGTCACTAACTTTCAATCAAAACCAATGTCATGAATCCAATCATACGCAATGTATTCGCAGTCATAGGTGGAATAGCTATTGGAACATTAGTTAATTTAGGTATTATTAGTTTAAGTCCATTCATCATTCCCCCACCAGAAGGAATGGATCCAAACAATGCTGAAAGCATCGCAGAATTTATGCCTTTGTTGCAGTCGAAACATTTCATTTTACCATTCCTGGCACATGCATTAGGTACATTAGTCGGAGCTTTCGTATCTGCCAAATTTTCTGTATCTCATCCCAAAAGAGCTGCGTTTTTGATTGGCTTTTTCTTTTTATTTGGGGGTATAATGGCAAGTACAATGATCCCAGCACCAGCCTGGTTTATTGGAGTTGATCTTATCCTTGCATATCTGCCTATGGCATATCTAGGCGCCAAACTTGCTGGCGAATCTGATCATACAATCAGTTAGAAATAAAAAAAGGTGGTACGAAACCACCTTTTTATTCTCGTGAAAGTCGACTTTACGACTTTAGGCAATGTCTGAACTTTATCAAATATTGCTTTAACGATTAAACTAATATTGCACCCACAAAGTACGAATAATATCTACTACAAGAGTTAAAATTTGGTTGAGTAGATTATCAATTTTAGGAGTAGAGAATTGATATTCCAGATACCAGCGATATGAAAAAAGTAGCATAAATTCTTATCTTTTTTTAAGTGCTTCTTCCATGTTTTGAAACTAAATTCAATTGATGAAAAAGATCACTTTACAATAATTGGAATTTATATAAGTACAAGGCATTTATGCAAACCCAAAATGTATACTTAGACCTCAATGCAGGACAATTTGTAAGTAATTGTGGAGATGGTGCTTTTGTAATTAATGTACCTGTATAAATTCAAATTTATTAATCTCTGATCTTGAAGGATTCAACTGCGAACCATGTCACAACAATATGAACCCACGAAAAAAGGCCTCACTGATTTAGAAATTGAAATTTACTCATAGAGTTGGC
>CAYNMW010000074.1:19492-21023 GCA_964398295.1 uncultured Saprospiraceae bacterium
GAAGCGAGAGAACCGATTCATCAGAATCGGAAGGGCAGCCCGAATCCGTTCGCCCACGAAAAAAGGCCTCAGTCATTGACTGAGACCTTTTTGAGGTCGCGGACGGATTCGAACCGCCGTACAAGGTTTTGCAGACCTCTGCCTAACCACTCGGCCACGCGACCATTTTATGGAGCGCAAATATACACCATTTTTTTGAGTATTGTAACTACCAAATTGGTGTTTGATGTTGATTAGAGTCGTAATAAAGTTAGAATTAAATACAAAGTTTTTGTTTGTATCCTTTAATGTATTCTGATCTCATTAAATTTCAGGATGGACATACATTTGATGATATATTGAGTTTGTCCACATTAAATGCTTCTAAGATTTTATTTGACTTTGAACGATCCTCTCTTTATTTCTTTTGGGAAGCTGAAAGTTTTACGGGACTTGGCTGAGATTTAGCTTTAGCAAGGACATTCCAAATCATTCCAGAAACAATCAACAACATTCCAAATAAGGAAGCAAGCGTATAGGATTCTCCGAAAATGAAAAAGCCCATAAGTAAGGCATAGACAATTTCCATATACTTAAACGGTGCCAGTACAGTAGCCTCCGCAAATGAGAATGCTTTTGTCATAAATAACTGTCCGACCAGACCAAAAATGCCGATCCAAAAAACTGAGATCCACTCATTTCCCGTAGGCATTCTCCAGTAAGGAATAAAAAATAGACTCGCAAAAATGGAGAATGACATAAAGTAAATGATTATTGTCATGAAGTGCTCTCGTGTTGCTAAATAGCGGATGAGGACGAACACAATTCCAAGAAAAAATGCAGACAAAAGAGAAAGCGATAAGCCCAAATATCCAACACGTAGATCAAACCCTTTAACGAGAAGTACCCCGCTAAATGCTACAACAAAACTCAACCATTGTAAAGGAGTAACTTTTTCTTTCAAAAAATAGAATGCGAGAACAGCTCCAAAGACTGGCCCTACATATCGTATTGAGATTGCAGCCCCTAATGGGATTATTTGTATCGCATAGAAAAATGCAGATAAAGAAATGAGACCTGTTACTGCTCTAATAACCAGAAGTTTTGGATTTTTACCTATAAGTGGAATCTTCTTGAAAACCATGTAGGGAAACAAGAATATGAATGTGCCTGATGCTCTAAAAAAGACAACCTGCATAAAATGTAAATCGTGTAGAGCTTTCGCCATTACATTCATGACGGCGAATGATAACGTTGCAATAAGGATGAAAGCAATTCCGCGATTTTGCATCATCAAAGGTAAAACAATTCTCCTTTGCTTGTTGTAAAAGAGGCTGTCAGACAGTCTGTTTGTAAACTAGCCTTCCACAAGTTCAGCCTTAGCCTTCATTTTTAAGTGAGGTGATTCACGAGAGTCTCAGAGCTAAAGGAATTTAGTGCTTAGCCATTTTATGGATTAATGGCGAGAGGAGCTTTATGCTTAAAAAATACAATTTGTTTTACACTCCTCTATATTATGGCTACCCACCCGTTTCTGATGAAACGGTTCACT
>CAYNMW010000075.1:0-3646 GCA_964398295.1 uncultured Saprospiraceae bacterium
TGTAAGGTAGAAAATTCATTGGAGCTTCCAACGGGGAAAGTCACTTTCAAGGTGTCAGCTTGTTCATGATAAGCTGAGGATAATGCACCCGGTAAAATGTGAAGCTTGTATCTAATGGCTTCCTTCCAAGATGACTTTATGTAGATCAGTCGTTCATTAATGGAGTCTCTGATGATTTCAAAATCTGTTGTACCCGCGGTATCAATTACTTCAATTAAAGCCTTGTCTATATTTTTGATAGGATAGTTAAATCCCAGTTTCACATTTTTTGAAGGGGGGTGTTTGATGAAATTTGAAACTTCCACTTCTGTGATTTCAAAAGCACCGGGTTTTGCTGCAACAGATTTTGTAAGACTTAAAGTATCACGATAATTTTGATCATTAGACAGAATGACTTCTTGTATGCTATCAGAAGCAGGACTCAACCAAATCATTAAAGAGTCATCTTTAGCTTCGGAATAATCTATTTGAGCATTAGAGTTGATATTGATACCTTGGGCGTATTGATTGTACTTTACCGATAAGTAATTTGGACTCCAATAATTATAATCCATGTATTGTAAATCCATTTCATTTTGGAATACATTCAATGAAAGTCCTTTAATAGATTCTACCAGATTGATAGTGGTGTCCGAAAAACCGATGCTTTCTTCTTGAAGGTCAAATTTGTAGTTGAAATTAGCATCTTTTAAAGCCACCATTTTGAATTCATCTTCTCTTACATTACTAATGGTGAAAAATCCTTTCTCATCAGTTTTAGCAAAGTAGAAGGGATTTTCTTTGTATACAATGGAATCCTCAAATACATCATACAACATGACGGTAACACCTTCGGCTGGCTCTTGGTTAACAGCGTCAATGACCTTTCCGCTAATTTGAAGTGAATCAATTACATCACCTGTGCTAAAAACAAATTTATAGTTTTCAAGGCTGTTGCTTTCGGTAATGTCTTCTATAGCCGAACCGAAATTAATCGTGTAGGTGGTATTTTCTCTGAAGACCTCGTCTGGATCAAAGGCGATGATAACATCTTTTCCTTTGAGTTCAACATCAGTCTTATATTCCAAAGGAGGGGAGAAGACGATTTGATTTTGTTGATCCTTAAGCCTGATCCATTCGTTAAATCGTAGGATGATGACCTTTTTATCAAATTGGGTTTGAAAATTTTCGGTGCTTGCAAGACTGTCAATTTGAGGTGGTTCGGTATCCTTATCACCTCCGACAGGGCTCACAATATTGGCACAAGCAGACAGTAAAAATAAAAGTAAAAGCCAGCAACTGATAAGATTATATTCATTCTTCACTCTAGTAAAATTACAAATCTTGTTTATAACGTTGATTTTTAAATAAAGTGCACTTAAACAGCCTTTTTATTTCGAGGATGGAAGCTCATCAGGGTTTCTCTTAAATAACTGCTATCTAGATGCGTATATATTTCAGTTGTAAGAATGGACTCATGGCCCAGCATATCTTGGACGGCCCGTAAATTGGCTCCGCCTTCGACTAAATGTGTTGCAAAAGAATGTCTAAAGCTGTGTGGGCTTATAGATTTTGTAATATCATTCTTTGCACAAAGGTCTTTAATGATGTAGAAAATCATCACTCTAGTTAGTTTTGCACCTCTTCTATTCAGAAAGACGAAATCCTCATGTCCTTTTTTAATCTTAAGCTGAGATCTATGATTTTCGCAGTAATATTTAATCTGTTTTAGTGCATCAGTCCCAATAGGAACTAAGCGCTCTTTGTTATTTTTTCCAATAATTCTTACATATTCTTCTTCCCAATAAATACCAGATAAAGTCAGATTACAAAGTTCACTGACTCTTAAGCCACAAGCGTATAAAGTTTCAATAATGGCTCTGTTTCTATGGCCAAGAGGCTCACTAAGATCAATAGAATGAAGGATTTGTTGTATTTCTTGGTATGAAAGTACCTCAGGAATTTTTCTGGCCAATTTAGGTCCTTCTATTAATTCTGAAGGATCCTTATCTATGATGTCCTCTAACAATAGGTACTTAAAAAAACCACGAATTCCAGAGAGTATACGAGCATGTGTACTTGCTCCAATGCCAAGCTGCCCCATGTACTTTATGAATTTCACCAAATCATCAAACATAAGTTGGTTTGGCATCTTATTGTCAAGATGCAATTGGGAAAATTCATAGAGTTTCAAAACATCATTTTTATACGCTAAAATGGAGTGTTTTGAGAGCCCTCTTTCCAATTGTAAATATTGTTCAAAGCCTCGAATACTGCTTTTCCAATCCATTCTAAATTATATAATTCACTAATGTTTAAATAATTGATTCAGTGTAATTTATATAGCAAAAAGAACGCCAATTAACATTCAGGTAACAAACGTAACATTTAGCTAACCATCAATTAATCAATTGGTAATTATTCATTAACTGTCAGGCAATACCAATGGTATAATTTTGCAGTATGGTCAATCAGGGAATTTTATTTTAGATACAGGTGCAGAAGATTTGTTTATCAACCAATGTGATGAAAAGGATCACAGTAATGAAGAATTTACCACCATTCACGGTACAATATCTGCTAATAGTTTTGTCCTTCAAAAATTCAGTTTAGGAAATAAAGAATGGTCCAACCTTGAAGTATTCGGCCTCGACTTAAGTAATATCGAACAAACTTTAAATCAAAAAATTAGTGGCATTGTAGGATTATCACTCATCCAACCTGCTTCTTTTTTAATTGATTATACCAAAGGTGTTATTGAATTAAATCCTTCCAAAGAAGTGGCACTAGACGGAAATAACAATTTCAGTATTCAAAGAGTCCCCTATGAAATCATAAATGAATCCTTCGCCGTTGTGGAATTTGATATTGAAGGTACGCTATATAAAATGGGCATTGATTCAGGTGCAGGGTGCAATGTATTGTTTGAGTCAAAAAGAAAAATTAAAAAGAAAGCCATAAGAAAATCAGATTTAGCTTATCAAGTTAATAGTCCAAAAACAGAACTTAAATCATCTGCTTCATCAGGCTATGAATTTAATACCTGTCAATTGGCGAATATTAAAGTTAGAGGAGCAACATTCCTTCTCAATAAAAATTTTGATACTTCACTTAATATAGATGGATTGATCAATCCATATCTTTTAGGTATTGATAAATACCTTTTTGATACCTCTCGAAAAGAACTCATCATATTTATTAGTAAGTAATAATAGATACTGTACTTTTTTGTTATTAGTATTTTGTCATTCTGACCGACTGAAAGGAGCGGAAGAATGTGATTTGAACTATTATTACAATTTCGACCGAAGTGGAGAAATATAACCTCGATGGTCTAAGTTTGAAACTTAGACCTAATATCAAACCTAGTTATTTGAATTTACCATCCATGTTTACGGCGCCACCAATCCGCTTTCGCGGTGCCTTCACTCAAAGTGCTGTTGCACTTTGCTGCTTCGCAGTTCGTTCAGTTATACTCACTTGTCGAATGTCATTCTGAGCTTGCCGAAGGATGTCGGTCGCCACTCCTTCAGAGTTCGTTCGTTCATTTCGCAGATCGTTCAGTTATACTCACTCAAAGCATTGTCATGCTGCATAAGTTGTCTTGGGCGTCCTCGCTTAAGACTTATAAACACACACAATACTAAGCGCAAAACCACCGTAGTTT
>CAYNMW010000075.1:3746-20690 GCA_964398295.1 uncultured Saprospiraceae bacterium
CCTCGCTTAAGACTTATAAACACACACAATACTAAGCGCAAAACCACCGTAGTTTGCGGCGCAGTCGCGCTTCACTCACTTGTCGACCTGTCGGTCGCCACTCCTTCAGAGTTCGTTCGTTCATTTCAAGACGAAAAGGAAATGCATAAGACGAAAAGGAAATGCATAAGACGAAAAGGAAAGGTATAAGACAAAAAGGAAAGAAATAAATTATACTTTTACCTAGCTCAAAATATTGATCATGCGCATAGCAACCATTCTACTTTGTTTATTGGGATTAGCTGCTTTTAGCTGGCTGGGATTTTCATTTAGTTGGTGGTTTTATCCATTAGCAGGAATTTTCTTCCTTGCCACAGGTGTCACGCTATATGACATCTTCCAAAATAAACATGCGATCACTAAAAACTTTCCACTCTTAGGAAGAAGCAGGTTTATAGCAGAATGGCTAAGACCCAAATTATATCAATACTTTATTGAGCCAGATACAGATGGACGTCCCTTTAATAGAATAGATCGATCCCTCATTTATGCAAGAGCTAAAAACGAAGTAGGCACCACACCTTTTGGAACACAACTTAATGTATACAAAGAAGGATATGAATGGATGAATCATTCCATTGCAGCAATAGATCATCATGACATCGAAGCAGATCAAAGAGTGGAGATTGGTGGGCCCGATTGCAAACAGCCTTACAGCTGCAGCCTTTTTAATGTAGCCGCCATGAGCTTTGGTTCACTATCTAAAAATGCAGTGATGGCATTAAATGGGGGAGCCGCCATTGGAGGGTTTGCACACAATACGGGAGAGGGAGGAATTTCTCCTTACCATGATAAGTTTGAAGGAGATCTCATCTATCAAATAGGGACAGGTTACTTTGGTTGTCGATCTGAAGAGGGAGGATTTAGCCCTGAGTTGTACAAAGAGCGAACATCAGCTCCTAATGTAAAAATGATCGAATTAAAATTGTCACAAGGAGCAAAGCCTGGGCACGGGGGAATTTTACCAGCCAAAAAAGTAACAGAAGAAATATCAAGGATCAGGAATGTCAAGATGGGAGAGGATGTACTATCTCCTCCTTATCACAAGGCCTTTAAGACGCCTATTGAATTGATGCATCTCATGAAGCAGATGAGAGATTTGTCTGGAGGAAAACCAGTGGGTTTTAAATTATGTATCGGACATAAGGCAGAGTTTCTTTCATTGTGTAAAGCCATGTTAAAAACAGGAATTACACCAGACTTTATTACAGTCGATGGAGGCGAAGGAGGCACCGGAGCTGCTCCTGTTGAATTTTCAAATGCAGTAGGTATGCCCTTTAAAGAAGGATTGGCTTTTGCCTACAATGCATTGGAAGGTTTTGGTTTGAAAACGAAAATTAAGATCATGACCTCAGGGAAAATCGTTTCTGGCTTTCATATGTTCAGAGCTTTAGCCTTAGGTGCGGATGCCTGCTATAGTGCAAGAGCCATGATGATGGCTGTCGGCTGCATTCAAGCATTAGAGTGTAATAAGAATACCTGTCCAACAGGAGTGGCCACACAGAAAGAACACTTAGTAAAAGGTCTGGATGTTACAGACAAAAAACATAGAGTAGCTCAATATCATAAAGAAACGGTCAAAGCCTTCGTTGAACTTATGGGCGCTTCAGGTATTAATAATGCCAATCGTATTAATAGATCCCATGTGTATCGTCGTGTGGATCCAACCCATGTTGAAAGGTACGATGAAATTTATCCTTACATCAGAAGGGGCTGTCTTTTGAGCCCAGATACCATACCAGATAATTGGAAATCTGATATGGAGCTTTCAGACCCAAATACGTTTTTAACTAACCAGCCCTTGGAAAAATGGCACTTGTGATTTTTGTCATAGGAAAAAGACCAAAAAGAAGTCGTATTTTCGCATAGATATTGCTGGCCCGATATTAAACCTTTTACCTTTCTATATGTCTAAATAGACTAAAGTATATTTAAATGAAACTAAAGAATATCCTTTCTTTACTCGCATTAATTTTTGTCTTTAATATTAATGCTCAGCGCCCACAATCCGGCTCTGGGGAAAGAGGCCCAAGAGGAGATGCACCAAAACTAACGATTAAAGGAAAAGTCGTAGATGCAAGCACAACAAGTGCATTAGAGTTTGCTACCATATCCATTTTTAGTAAGAAAGATACTTCCCTATTAGGAGGAGGCATATCTGATATAGACGGTATGTTTTCTTTTGAAAGTAAAGCAGGACCCTCTTTTGCTGAAATAGAATTCTTAGGATATGAAAAAATGGTCATAGATCCTGTTCCTTTCGATCGTGATAAAATGAAAGCTGGAGATTTCAATGTAGACATGGGTACCATCAAAGTGAGTGAAGGAGGTCTGTTATTAGAAGAAGTTGAAGTCAGAGCAGAAAAATCAGAAACACAGTTTTCTTTAGACAAGAGAATCTTTAATGTTGGAAAGGACTTAGCCAATCGAGGAGGTTCGGCAGTTGATATTTTAGACAATGTGCCTTCTGTGACTGTTGATATAGAAGGTGAGGTGAGTTTAAGAGGTAGCACCGGTGTGCGAATTTTAATTGATGGTAAACCTTCCAATTTTGCCAACGCAGAAAATGGGAATAGTTTAAGACAGATTCCAGCTAACCTCATAGAAAGGGTAGAGGTAGTCACCAATCCATCCGCAAGGTATGAAGCTGAAGGAACTGCAGGTATTATTAATATCGTTTTGAAGAAAGATAAAAGAAGTGGCTTCAACGGATCTTTTGATCTAAATGGAGGGTGGCCTACAAGAGCAGGAGTAGGCGCCAATCTTAATTATAGAAAAGGCAAGGTAAATCTTTTCGGAAGTTACGGTTTGAATTATAGAGAGAACCCAGGAATCGGAGCGGTTTATCAAGAAGTTTATGATGATGCGACCACTTACATTTCAGACCAAAGTAGATCTTCTAATAGAGCAGGATTATCGAATAGCTTTAGATTTGGAGCAGACTACTTTATATCAGAAAAAGAATCCTTAACAGGAGCCTTCTCCTACAGACTTTCAGACGAAAGCAATTTGTCTACTTATTTGTATGATGATTTTTTAAACACAACAAGTAATTTCCTTGGCAGGACGACACGTACTGATGATGAATCTGAAGATGAGAGTGCCTTGGAATATAGCTTGAATTATACGAAAGAATTCAGCTCGAGAGATCATAAATTAGAAATAAGTGCGAGATATTCTGATGATGTAGAAACGGAAGGTTCGATTTTCGAAGAACGGTTTAGACCAGATGGAGGTGTGGAATCTCCAGCCTTAGACCAAAGATCAGGAAATCAAGAAGGAGAAAGAAGATGGAATTTCAGAATGGATTATGTAAAGCCTTTAGGGAAGGATCATCAATACGAATTTGGTTTAAATACTTCTTTAAGAAATATTAGTAATGAATATTTAATCGAAGAATTACAAGACGGTTCGTGGGAAAATTTGACGAACCTTAGTAATGATTTCAATTACGATGAAAATATTTATGCAGCTTATTTTCAATATGGAAATAAGTTAGGCGAAAAATTTAACTACCAATTAGGTTTGCGATCAGAGTATTCTGATATTAATACAGAACTACTTCAAACGAATGAAACCAATCCTCGTACCTACTTCAGTTTGTTTCCAAGTGCTTTTTTAAATTATAAATTTTCAGAAGCAAATGCGATTCAAGTTTCATATAGTAGAAGAGTAAGGCGTCCTAGATTTTGGTACTTAAATCCATTTTTATCATTTAGCGATAATAGAAATATTTTTGCAGGGAATCCAAACTTGGATCCCACATTCACAGACTCATACGAAATCAATTATCTCAACTTCTTCAATAAAGCCACACTTACCTCTGGAATATATTATAGATATTCAACGGGTGTGATAGAACGAATAAGAGAAGTATTCCCAGATGGAACATCTAAAACTACACCCGAAAACCTTTCAACAAGAAATGATTACGGTTTCGAGATGACCTTTAATTATTTTGCTTTAAAATGGTTGCGCTTAGATGCCAATGCGAATGTCTTTTACCAGCTAACGGACGGAACCAATATTGATGATAGTTTTGAAGCCGAAGCTGTTAGTTTTAATTCAAGGCTTACATCAAGATTTAGTTTCTGGGATTCTGACTTGCAGATTAGAGCTAATTATCGCGCTCCAAGAGCAACGGTTCAAGGTAGGAATAGATCGATGACTTCAATCGATATTGGATGGTCTAAAGATTTTCTTCCTTCCAAAGACCTTACGTTGACCCTGAGTGTTAGAGATCTTTTAAATACGAGATTAAGGAGGTATGAAAATTTTGGTCCAGACTTTTACAGTATTGGCGAATTTCAATGGAGAAGCAGATCCTTTAATCTAGCAGCCAATTACAGAATCAATCAGAAAAAACAAAGAGGACGTCGAGGTGGCGGTCAAGAGGGTGGAGGAGACTTCGAAGAGTTTTGATATTCACTATTTATTTGAATTTGTCATTTAGAGTTCTCTAATAGCTAATGGTGCTATAAAATAAGCTGATGACAAGTAACTTGAATCTTATACTTGATCTTAATTATCAAATAGTCGATTTAAAACCTTGTGTTAATTTTCGACCTTTTTCATTTTAGCATTTGGATTCAGAATATCTGAATAGACTCAAATATAATAGCCAGCAATTACTGATTTGAAATAGGTATACGTATTTATTCAATAATTGATGAATAGGAACCCAACTTAAAGGCTATCTTATTTGTGTCCAGATTTTCTGGATACAAAAGCGTTAAGAAATGAAAACAGTCTTGAATTTTTTGGTTTCGTTTTTGTTTCAAGACAAAAAGGAAAGGAATAAGAGTATGTAACAAAACTTTGTTTACGGTGCCACCCATCCGCTTTCGCGGTGCCTTCACTCAAAGTACTATTGCTCTTTACTCCTTTGGAGATAGTTCAGTAGACTCACTCAACATATATAAATGGCCTTTTTATTTTTAGTGGAAAAGCGGATAAAATTCGCAAAGAACTGAAAACTGTATGAGCTGATCAAAAATCAAATGAAAGATAAAATGTAATGTGATCGAAAGCCAAAAGAAAAAGAAAAGCATTATTTGGCGAGTTTTTTCAGTTTAGAATTTTATGTGCTTTGGAGCGTGAAGAAAATAAAACAGCCTTGATTTTTTGGTTCTTTTGGATCAAGCCAAAAGAACACATAACTAAACTTTTTTAACATAATACCAATTACTGGTAAAGCCATCTTTCAGCACCTGTCCTTTTTGATGTATAATCTTTGCCCCTACTTCTTGAAAGTGTTGTTCTAATTCCTTTGCATCGATGTAGTGCATCTCCATTACGGGAGCTTTTCCATATTTGATTTTACGATACAAATTAAGAATGCCTGCAGGCAAGACTTTGTATAGTGTCCCTGCTAAAGACTTAGGAGGTGCGCTTGGCAATTGAAAATACAATATGCCTCCTGGTTCAAGTATACGGATGAAACTCTTGAGGTAGATTTTACTATATCTAGGGTGGATGTGTTGCAGTGTAATATGAGAGTAAATAAAAGAGAAACTTTCAGATGCTAAAAGCGCTAATTGGGGATCCGCTGTTTGCAAATATGCTACTCGATCAGGAAATGAATTGTAGTGCTTTGCTAGTTTGATCATGGAATCTGCAATATCTATTCCCACAACTTCATCAAAATGATTCGCTAGAGCTTGAGTACAACGTCCAACACCGCAACCAAAATCCATTGCTTTACGATTTGAAAAGGGAATTTTTAAAGCATTTTTTGTGCGTTTTAAGAGTTGATTTATAGCCCTTGTTCCAGTTGCAAAAAATTCTTCCTCATCCCATTTATTGTCTTTTTTTGCTGGATGGGTGAGAATCGACCACAAGGGATCTATCTCTCCAAATGCTTCCCAATTTTTTCTAAGATCCTCAATTTTCATTTTCTAAAAGCTAATATTTTACGGCCCAAAGGTATCAAGATTCGTTCACTCTTCATTTTTTTATCAAAATTAATATTTCATTAACAAGGCTAATAAGTGTACTAGTGGTTTGTCAATGAAAAATATACATATATATGATTATCCTTATTTGAAAACGGTAGAGTCTTTGTAAAGCCCAAATTATCACATTAAACAGAACAATTTTTTTTAGAGTGTCTTATCCTATTGTTTAACACAACCTTTGATGATAACTAATTTCCGTGCTAATAAAATACCCAATGGTCATCTATTTGGCCTTTTTGTATTTGTTGGAATATTGTTTCTCAAAGACGATTTCTAATAATTTTCAAAAAGTGTTCTATAATTATTTATAGGATGCTATTTGTATTTAAAGGAAGACTTAAACACACACACTACACAACGAAATGAAATAGGCAAATAATTCTTTTTGCCCATATGAAATGTTAAACAAGTTTAAAATTTTAAATCTCTAAAAGTAGTATTATGAGTAAGTTCTACACCTTGAATATTGTAAAGTCTACAATATTATTTATTTGTTTCATAAGCTTAAGTTTATTTCAAGATAGCTTGCAAGCACAGTGTCCAACATTTTTTGTAGACAATATGAATCATGTTCCAGGATACCCTAGAATAAACGACTTGAGCGTTTGCGGGGCACCGGATACTGTCACCTATTATCTGCTGAATACAACTGGACAGGAACTCCTAAATTCTGAGTTCATATTAAGTTTACCTCCTGGTCTTCAGTACGCTGGATACTTTGAATTTACAGATCCAGATTTTCCTGTTACGCAAGGGTCAACCTCCTCGGATTGTCCCAGTTTTGTATTGCAAAATATTGGAGCCGAAAATGTGCAAATTCTCAGTATAGCGGTTCAAGCTAACTGTGAAATTTATAATAATGACCCTTCTACGGTATACGAGTTAGATGTAGAATTTAACTATACAGTGACAGATCCTGACACAGATGAATTGGTAACTTGTACCAATTTTATTCCTGGGGATATCGATTACAGTCCTTTTATCATTCTACCAACATTGAACGTACTATCCGTAAATGCTACTAACAGAGTTCTTGGTGGAGCGTGTACTTGGATCGATGTTCAAGTAGCACAGAATGGACTAGGAGCATCCATCAATGGATACAAATTTGAAATATATGGAGTCAATCCAACTTTCTTAGCCAATTTTGATATTACAAGAGTTTGGGCAAGAAATACAACGGGATCGACCGGTACAACTGCCGTAGCTGATCTAGTTTGGACTGTAGATCCATTGACCAATATTTTAACGGCCGAAGTACCGACGGAATCCCTTCCCGGAGGTGTACTTGGTGAAGATGAACCCCATCTCATAAGAATAGATATTTGTGAAAAACTCGGTTGTGAAACCACTCAAGAAACTTTTGATTGGACCTACGCCGCAAGTTTTGGTTGTAGTGATGATGGCGAACCTTGTGTAGCTCCTTCCACTATGGAGGGAACTTTTCGTTTTGGCCCAGCATATAATCCTACAGCTAGATTTGATGCAGTAGAAATGGTCGAATCACCTGCGATATGTGGACAAGATGCCGTTTTCGATGTTGAAATATCAAATACAGGTAACCCTGATCCTATTCTAGGTCTTTGGCATGACGTACGTGTAGGATTCCAGATTTGTGAAGCTGATGTTTTCGAACCGGTTGACGTAATCGTCAATGGTGCTTCTTTGCCAGATGGAACATTCTATTTTGAAGGCTTTGATTATGTAATAGACGGAACACAGTTCCCGCAAGGTTTTGATCCTGATGGACCAGGTGGGTTTGAAGACTTAGATAATGACGGTTTTTTCGATGACTTACCAGGAGGCGCATCCCTATCTTTCCGATTGGTACTAGCTGTTAAATGTCAGAGTGGTGGTAAGACTGCTGGATGTGGTGCCATGGATTGTACCTTCAATACTGCTTTTATAGAGGGACTTAGAAATTGTGGTTCACCTGGACAATCTACAGCAACGATAGATCCTGCTCCAGAATTTTTCTATGGCTCATTAACTGATTCTTCTAATGAGATAGATCTCAATGCTTCAGGAACAGTGCAAGGATACAGCTGGGGTGGCAATACTACAGCCCCAATTCAACATACCGTAGAATTTTGTTACGATTTTGGATCAGAGAATGTAGCTGGGTGCGATAACCCGAACACCTATTTTCAGTTTCAATTGCAAGGTACTCATATTGCAACTCGTGACCTGCAACCCATCTCCGCTATGGCTGGGGATACCATGAATCAAATTCCAGTTCCAGTGGGAGATTTCTATAAAGAATTTCCTGATCCTTTAGATAGTAATACCGTGAATTTTATTGTCAATGCTCCTGGAGATGGAATAGATGCTAAAAGTTGTTTTACCCTTGTTATCGAAGCAGATACCGTGATTTGTATGGGAAGACAAACATTGACAGGACTCATGAATGTGATCATGGAATGTGAAGACTGCCCGACTGTTGGTGAGACCTGCACACTTATCAGAGCCTGCGAACCAGCCACAGTCTATTACGATAGAAATGGTGTTGACTGTGTCGTTTGCGCGAATGAACGAAGTATTGACGTTTATCGAAAAAATTATGGCTTCGCAGATTGCGAAGGCACAATACCTTTGACTTATGAAGATGTAATTGCTGGTGATCCCTTAGATGCTATACGATTTTTACCCAATGATACGGCAGTGGTTAATATGACTTATACATTATCCAATGAAGTGGGAGTTCAACATTTTCTGAATTCAAGAAGTATAAGTTTTGACTTGTATTCGCGACAATGGACGTCTCAACTTCATCCAGATATGTCAAAAGCCCAGATGGCCGTATTTGGCTATGAAAAAGCTTCAAATCCAGGAGTCATTGTGCCCTTTGATTTTTCTGTTTGTATGAATAATCAGTACAGAGATGTTTGGAATGAGGTGCATACCGGGATGGGATTGACTGATCCCACTCCAGATTTTATATTTCCCAATTCTTGTCATACCTATACAGATGGATCATACCAAATAAATGATATAGATGTATATGGTGCTTGGAATCAGACTTGGCCTTTTGATGATAATGACAGGATACAAATTAGATTTATAGATTGGGATAAATATTATGATGCCATAGAACAGCCAATACCAGCAGCTAGAGCTGGAGATAACTGTTATACTTCGATATTCATAGACCAAATGAATCCTGAAGTTGGAGATATCATACACCTCGGATATGAAATTCCAATGATGATGAATCCTTACCTTCGCGCAAGTGATGTCATTGAGGAATTTTATCAATCAAACCCGATTCCTCAAACTCAATTTCAAATCAATTTCTGGATAGAAGAGACCTTGGATGCGACTACAAATATCGTCAGGGGAGGATGTGTCAACAATGACATATTTACCATTGAAGATGAAGTGCCTGATGACATTGATGCCATTACAGCATATACAATTGATGGATGTACAGCAACTGTTTCGCACAAATTCTATATACCTACGAGTAGCAAACTACCTTTAGATTGGTACAATGGGGAGTATCGGCCAGATCTTTTAAGTTTCGACAAACTTCAATTACCTCTTTTCTCACCATTCATTTATGCAGGTAATGCAGAAGTGACATGGAATGGACAAACTGTACCATTATCTGATCCAACGTTTGTGGGTAACGGAACAAGTACAATCTATGAAGGTCAGGAATATACAGTGGCCAATTCAGGGGATACTTTATATATGGAGTTTCCACCATCTCAGATTCCGGGATTAGGGGTTGGGAATGGTTTCGGCACAGCCTGTGATACAATTACAATAAGCTATGACATACAACGAATCTGTCCTGGTCCAATTGATCAGCCAGAAAACTATGAGTTGTACATGGACTACTCATATCCTATACCATTTAACGAAAAGCCATATTACTGTGATAGAGAAGTAGCCTTTACCCTGAATGGTACACCGACAGTGGCTGATTATGGAAATTGTATTGAAAATACAGGTGTCGATGCTGATGGAAATGACTTGACAACTTATTTAGACAATGGAGTCAGAAATGCGTTTGTCGGACACCCAATCCATACGATAATAGATACTTCAGGCACCCTAACCTTCCCGCCGACATCAAGCTCATTACCACCATTAAGCAGTTCATTGGCATCACTACAATTAAGTGACTTAGCTGGCGTAAGCGAATTCAATACCTACACATTGACAGTAGGTGCTGGGACTGAAACACATATGAATGTGGTGACTTCTGTCAGAGTCCCGACTTCCATAGATCTATTAAATGTGACAGATGGCGGAGGTGCAGGAGTGACATTTACTCTATTAAGTTCAGATCCTGACTATAATTATTATTTGGTTGAAACACCAGACTTGATGGCTGGAGATATGTTTGAGTTAATCTTAGAAACAGAGCTGCTATTCTGTCCAGAAGATGGAGACGATACGAATATATGTATCAGCACGACCTCTGGTTGCATTGATGAAGCGTTAGCAGCCATTTTAGCTTCTGCTGGTGGAGGTGCTTGTGTTAGTACTGAATCTTGTTATAGGTACATTGCAGGAGAAGCAGAAATTCAATCAGCTTGGTTAGATGGCCCCCCATCACCTTTCCAATTATGTAGCGTCAATGAGTATGCAGTAGAAGTAAAAAATACAAAAACGGCAACCCTAACAGGTTTGGAATACGATTTTAGTTTTCCTCCAGGATTTGCTTATATAGAAGATTCATGGGAATACGAATATCCAGCAGGTTCTGGAGCATGGTTCCCACTTAATGATCCAGCTGTATCAGGAACAAGCCCACAGGGTGATGTGCTTACGATATATGGATCAGAAATGACAAATTACATTTCATCAAGTGGCTTACCAGGCATATTGTCTGCACCGCCATTTACCGCAGTTGATTCTAATAAGGTATTCATTCGTTTTCAAGCCGAGACACTTTGTGATGAGTATACAAGTGCAACACCTTTATACTTCGCGACAAGTGCTGATACCCCTTGTGAAACAAGAATAGAATCCTTAAGATCAGTAAAGGAAGATGCTGTAGTAGAAGGAGCCGTTCCATTAGATAATGCACAGTTTCTTATTGTAGCAGATCCATTAGAATACAGTTGTGGAGGTCCTGTTGAGATCAATGTTAGTGGCGTGAATTTAAGTTCTAATCCGAATGGAGTCACGATGATGGCGGAAGCCTGTTTTGACTTTCCTCCGGAACTTTTATATACCCCGGGCAGTTTCATGTTAAATGCTCCAGCTACTTGGACACCTACCTACGTAAACGAATCCGTATTAGATAATGGTTACAGTCAAATTTGTTTTGATTTGCCTGATGGCATGGCGCCAGGAAGTGTATTTGGTTTTACTGCAGAGGTCACACCAGACAATTCCATTGATTGTCAGGAAGTATTATTCAATGCCTTAGTAAAATCAAGAATAGTAGATCAACCTTGTGCAAGCGGAGGTACTTGCGACGTCTTTGTTAATAATACGATTAATTCAGAAGCCGTTATTAGAATCGTTCCACCTTTAGATATTGTCAACGTTGATCTTACAAAACCATGTGATGATGACCTAATCAATGACACCTTCAACTTTTCTGCAGAATTGGAAAATAATGGGATGGAAGATTATGTTGGAGGCTTCGACATGTCCTTCTATCAAGACTTAGATGGAGATGGTGTCCTTAGTGCAAATGATGTATTACTAGATATGGTTACATTAACGACTAATGTCGCTGTTGGCGAAACTGGTTTTGCCACAGGTTCAATTACTGTTCCTGCGACGGTTTCTTGTCCACTTATCGTAACAGCAGATTTTACTGCACCATGTGCATGTAAATCAACTGAGTTTTATTTAGACAAAGCACCGAGGCCTGAGTTTATGGAGAATGATCCACTCGTACTTTGTCCTGGAGAAGAGCTAGCCATAGGCGTTTGTTCCGGTTACATCTTTGAGGTGCAAGGCACACAGATATATCCTGGTGCAGATGATACTTTAAGATATGACTTGAGCCCAGGCCAACAAATAACATTGAATGTCACTTCCGTTCAAGCGGAATGTGAAACAGAATATAGCATGACCATTGAGTCATTAGAATCATTTGAGATTGGTCCTTTCGATGCACTTGAAGCTTGTCAAGATGAGTGTACAGAACTAGACCTAGGCCTCCCATTTGAATGGGAAGAATCGATGACCTTCCTTTGGGAGCCATCAACAGGCTTAGACGATCCAACCTTGCCTGTACCTACCTTATGTAGACCAACAGAAAATACAATTTATACCCTTACGATTTTTAATCCTAACTCTGGATGTACTGCTTCGGCAGATGTGCCTGTCAATGCAATATTGACGAATCCGCCAACCATTAATTACTTAGGATATGAAGAGTGTTACCTTCCATACGATCCAGCGCAAATAGAGATTTTGCCTGCAGGTATGGTGAGTTATGAATTTCATTACATCAATCCAGCTTCGGGAACAGATATCATTGTTCAGAATAATGCAGATAATATTTACACACTTCCAACAGGTGTAGGTTCTTGGTATGCCATCGCCAATGATGGAGAATGTGGTAGTATCTCAGATACGATTACGCTGGATATAGAGACATGTATATTTGATCTTGCTTTAGAAAAAACACTCAATAGTGGTGTTGCAACTCCAGTTTATGCAGGAGATATTGTGACCTTTGATATTGAAGTGACCAACCAAGGTACCGTCAATGCAATTGATGCAATCATTTACGATTACCTTCCAGCAGGATTTATTTTAGCTGACGTAAATTGGAATAGCATTGATGCTTCTACGGCAAGTCAGACGATTGCTGGTCCAATTTTACCAGGTCAGATGGTGACGATTTCTATTGATTTGGAAGTATTGCCAACAGCTGTGCCAGGAGATTTAGTCAATTATGCAGAGATCGAATCTGCAGATGATGAAAATGGAGAAGGCTATCCCGATATCGATTCTACTCCAGATGGAGACAATACCAACGATACCGGTGGTACTCCAGGAGATCCTACGCAAGATGGTAATATCGATGACGATGGTACCATTGATGAGGATGACCATGATCCAGCATTAGTGCCAGTAGCGGTGTTCGATTTAGCTTTAAAGAAAATTGTGACAGAGCCGACTTGTCCTTTACCTTGTACAGGAGGGCCAAATATGTATTATAATCCAGATAATGGAAATTGGTATGAAATTGTACTAGATGGTAATCTTACTTGGAATGATGCAAAAGCAGCAGCAGAAGCTGCGAATTTGTGTGGTTGTTATACAGGACATTTAGCTACAATTACGAGCGATGCTGAAAGAGCATTTATTGACCAATTTGTACCTTTAAGAACATGGCTTGGTGGAACTGATGCAACAACAGAAGATGCCTGGATATGGGATTCAGGACCAGATAGTGGACAACAGTTTTGGAATGGAGATGAGACTGGTATGCCGGGTCCAGATATCAATTATGCCAATTTTGCAGCATCAGAACCTAATTCAGATTCAGAAGATTGTCTTTCAATATATCATGGAGGTAACCTTTGGAATGATGTGAATTGCGCAGGTACACAGAATCACTATTTAATTGAATACTACTATGATCCTCCTGCACCAATGGCGGTGCAAATAGGAGACGATGTAAGCTATACGATAGAAGTCTGTAACCAAGGTACTGTACCTGCGACAGCAATCGAAGTGGTTGATTATCTACCTGAAGGACTTTCACTCAGTACCGCTGAGACAGATTGGACAGTTGATGCCAATGGAAATCCTTTTACGACAATTGATGGTCCAGTAGCAGCAGATAGTTGTGTTTATGTAGAAATCATTTGTACGATTGATAGTTATCCACCATCAGGTTCTTACCAAAATTTCGCAGAAATAGCAGGAGCTTTGGATGAAGATGGAAACCCTCAAGATGATATAGATTCAACACCGGATGATGATGATAGTAATGATGGTCCTTATGATGATAATACTACAGACAATTCAAATGGTGATGAAGATGATCACGATCCAGCAATTGTTCCAATTGCTTGCGAATCCATAGCTGGAGAAATCTTCTATGACATAGATGACAATGGTTGTCAGGATGCAGATGAGGGCCTTGTAATGGAAGATGTGAATGTGAGTCTTTATACTTGTGGATCTGATCCAGCTGTAGATGCACCTCTTGCCTCAACCACTGTCTCTGATGGAGATTATGAGTTTGGTATTGATAGTGAAGACGAAAATGCAAACATTTGCCTTGATCCAGATGAAGAATACTTTGTAGTATTTGATATTCCCAATGCTACTGGAGAAGCCTTAGAAGATTATACATTCTCAAGCATGGATGCTACAGGCGATTGTGCAACAGATGGTAATGGTGATGATATTGATCCTGCCACTGGAGCAACAGGATGTCATAACCCAAGTGATGATGATCCAGATGACGGAGACGATGATAATAATTTGGATGCAGGTGTGGTTCCTCCTTGCTACGAATTAGCAGGAGAGATCTTTTATGATCTTAATGACAATGGTTGTGAAGATCCAGATGAGACATTGGTAAATGATGTTGATGTTCAAGTGAGCATTTACGAGTGTGGCGATATCCCAGGGGTGGATCAGCCTCAAGGTTCTACCACAGTAAGTGATGGTATGTATGAGTTTGGCCCTGATAGTGATGATGTAGGAGCGGATATTTGCTTAGAAAATAATAAAGAATATTTTGTCGTATTTGAAATTCCAAACGCTGTAGGAGAGGCCTTAGAAGATTATACCTTCTCTTCTATGGAAGATAATGGCGCTTGTGCATTAGCAGGCGAATCAGATAATGTAGATCCTACTACAGGAGCTTCAGGCTGCTATGATCCAGATAATTCTGATCCTAGTGATGGAGATGATGATCAAGATGTAGATGCAGGTATTGTACCTCCATGTGAAAACATCGCTGGTGAAATTTTCTACGATAATAATGATAATGGTTGCCAGGATGCTGGTGAAGACTTAGTAACCGAAACGATAGGAGTTTCCATCTTTGAATGTGGAGCGGATCCTGTAAATGATACACCAGTAGCTTCTACAGTTACCAACGATGGTATGTATGAGTTTGGACCTGATAGTGATGATCCTGGAGCAGATGTTTGTTTGACTGCTGGAACAGAATACTTCGTAGTATTTGATATTCCAAATGGAGCAGGCGAAATTCTTGAAGATTATGAATTCTCAAGTATGACAGCTGACCCAGCTTGTGAAGCATTAGGAGAATCTGATGATGTAGATCCTAACGATGGAACATCAGGATGTTATGATCCTAATGATGATGATGGTACAGATGGAGATACTGATAATAATGTAGATGCAGGTATCATTCCTCCTTGTCATTCATTAGCAGGAGAAATCTTCTATGATGGAAATGACAACGGATGTCAAGATGCAACAGAGATGTTAGTGACAGGAATCGATATTGATGTTACACTTTACGAATGTGGAGATACACCAGGTGTTGATCCTCCAGTAGCAAGTACGACTGTTAATGATGGTATGTACGAATTTAGTGAAACAACTGATGACGCTGGGGCAATGGTTTGCCTTGATGCTGATACAGAATACTTCGTAGCATTTGATATTCCAAATGCACAAGGAGAAGATTTAGAAGATTATACTTTCTCTAACAATACTGCTTCAGGTGCATGTGCTACAGATGGCAATGGAGATGATGTGGATCCTACAAACGGAACATCAGGATGTTACAATCCTGATAACAGTGATGATGGAGATGGAGACAGTGATGAAAATATTGATGCAGGTATTGTACCTCCTTGTGAGCAAATTGCAGGAGAGATATTCTACGATAATAATGATAATGGTTGCCAAGATTCTGGTGAAGACTTAGTCTTGGAAGATATCAATGTGACTCTTTGGGAATGTGGAGCTGATGTAACGATGGATACTCCAGTTGCAAGTACCACAGTTTCAGATGGTATGTATGTTTTTGGAGAAACATCAGAAGATCCAGGAGCGGATGTCTGTTTAGAAGCAGGTACTCAATACTTTGTTTCATTTGATATTCCAAATGATGTAGGACAGGTATTAGAAGATTATGAGTTCTCTTCAGGAGAAGCCACACCAGGTTGTGAAGCAAGTGGTGCATCTGATGATGTAGATCCTACAACAGGCCAAACGGATTGTGTCGATCCTGACAATGGTGATGCAGGAGATGGAGATAGTGATGAGAATTTAGATGCAGGAATCGTTCCACCATGTGAATCCTTGGCTGGAGAAATTTTCTACGATCTTAATGACAATGGTTGTGAAGATCCAGGAGAAACACTAGTCATGGAAGATATCGAAGTTAGTCTATACGAATGCGGCGATGTTCCAGGTGTTGACCAACCAACAGCTTCAACAACTGTGAATGATGGGATGTATGAGTTTGGAGAAGATTCTGACGATGTAGGTGCAGATGTTTGTTTAGAAGCAGGAACAGAATACTTTGTTGTATTTGATATTCCAAATGCTGTCGGTGAGACACTAGAAGATTACACTTTCTCCAATAATGATGCTACAGGCGCATGTGCTACTTCAGGTGAGTCAGACAATGTAGACCCAGCAACAGGTGCTTCAGGATGTTATGATCCTAATGATGATGATGGAAGTGATGGAGATGATGATAATAATATTGACGCTGGTATTGTACCTCCATGTGAATCAATTGCAGGAGAAATTTTCTACGATTATAATGACAATGGTTGCCAGGATACCGGGGAAGACCTTGTCATGGAAAATATCAACGTATCCTTATATGAGTGTGGAGCTGACCCATTAGTAGATGCACCTGTCACAACAACAACTGTGTCAGATGGTATGTACGAGTTTGGATTAGAGTCTGATGATCCTAATGCTGATATCTGCTTAGAAGCAGGAACAGAATACTTTGTATTATTCGATATTCCAAATGCAGCAGGTGAAGAGTTAGAAGATTATACGTTCTCAAGTG
>CAYNMW010000076.1:0-20664 GCA_964398295.1 uncultured Saprospiraceae bacterium
GCATGTTTGATTCATCGTGCTTTGTGTTTTGGTGATAAAATTGATGTCGGTTATTGCAACCGATTGCATCACTTGATTTCAAAGCAAAATAAGGAAGAAGCGTGCAGTGGATTTGCATAGTTGTCTGTCCAGGATTTATAAGATCATAAAGATTCTCATGATTTATTCTTTAGTTCTTTATTAAATACCCGATGGTATTGCAACCGTTCAGTACCAAAGTTGATGAGTAACCCATCTGCGATTTTATAGGCTTCGCAATAATTGATGGCTTGAGCTTTGTGCGCTCCTACCAACTCCATGACTGCTTTTATTTCTAGCATGACTGAGTCTTCTACAAAGAAATCTACGCGTCTTGTGCCCACATGTTGTTCCTTATAAGATAATTCCATTTCTAGCTCTCTTACAAATGAAATATCCTGTAACTGAAATTCTATGGCTAATGCCCGTTGGTAGACAACTTCTTGAAAACCATTTCCCATCTGATTATGCACTTCCATTGCACAACCAATGATCTTATGTGTCAAGTTGTTTATTTGTTCTGTATTCATGGTCATTCATTTAATTTCTTTCTGTAAAGGATGTAAAAGATTTTAAGATCTCAAGATGTGTAAAGCTAAATATAAGTCCTCATCCTGCCCATCTTATTTATCTTAAAAACCCTGTACTGCCCTTTTTGTCTGTACAGGAAGTATAAGATTTTTAAGATCAGCAAGATCTGTAAAGTTAAATTTATCTGTCCTCATCCTGTCTATCTTATTTATCTTAAAAACCCTGCACTGCCCTTTTTGTCTGTACAGGATGTATAAGATTTTTGAGATTAGAAGATCTGTAAAGTTAAATTTATCTGTCCTCATCTTGTCTATCTTATTTATCGTAAAAACCTGTACTGCCCTTTTTGTCTGTACAGGAAGTATAAGATTTTTGAGATTAACAAGATCTGTAAAGTTAATTTATCTGTCTTCATCCTGTCTATCCTGCCCATCTTGTAAATCCTGTATTTATCCTGTCCATCCTGCCCCCATCTTAAAAATCCTGTTCTTCCCTTTTCCCCCTCACTCAACAAACTCATAACACCCAATATCCGGCATTGACAAATCCCTGTCATTTCCTTCAATATCTGAAGGCACAAGTGCCAATGGTATCGCTTGTTCTATCGCAATTGACATGGTGTCGAGACGAAAATCACTAAGATCTTCATCAAGGAATAAAGCGTCATCTCTTGTTGCATTAATGCAGTTATCACAATTGTCAAAAAAGCCAGGAAACTGATCAGGGCCAATTAAATCGTCAACGGCAACTATGCAATTTGTAAATTGAAAATCGAATTGTGAAGGCTCTTGTCCTTCAAAAATATCGATTAACTCTATTTCATCATCGTCACCTCCAAATAGAATACAATTTGTGAAAGTTGCATTTAACCGATTGGACAAGGCACCATTATTGCAATCACCTCCTATACATAAAAAATTATCTAGACGGAGGGCAGAACTTGAACCTTGATAATTTGCAAAGGTGGAATGGAAAAATGAATAATTGCCGCCAAACTGAAACAGACCACCAAAGGATCCATTGTCAGCAACCAACACATTTTCTCCTATAATCGTTGAATGGATACCTACCATACCAGGGCCTGAAGTATTTCTGATTTCAACATTTTCTAATCGCAACAAAGACGAAGAATCTACACGTACACCTATTAATGAATTGCTGATTTTTGTATTCACTAAGCTATTACCTGTGCTGCCTGGTAGAAATCGAATACCAGCCCATTGACCCGGAACATCTTCAAAGGCAGTTTCCAATCTGTCACCAGTAATCAAGACTGGTCGATCTAACGTGCCTTGGGATGATAAGCTTGCGTTATTTGTAATTGCCAATAAACCATCATTAAATATGACATCTTCATCTGTCCTGGCAAGTCCGCCGTGGACGAATATTTCTGTGCCCGGCGGTAAGACGAGATTGCAACTATCAATAAGCAAGACACCATAAATAACATATGGTTTGGGATCATCAAATCTAAGTGAATCATTGCGGCAGCTCAATACTGAAAATTCCCCAGCACTGAATCTGCTCGGCAAATAATTTGCATTTTGTCCCCAGGCTTCTAAGTTGACAACTTGTTCATTACCGTTGGTCAGGAAAAATATTTGTTCTTCAATGATAAAAGGACTAGCGGATACTGGTAAATCTGGATTGACTGTTACTTCTACAAATACCCAAAGACTATCATTTGGTAGTATCGTCACATCGGTGGCAGAAGAAGTCGGGACTCCATCAATGTTGAGTCTAAATTGGTTTGTTTGGTTGCCCAACTCGATGGCGGAGATGACTATACGTTCGGAATGAGGATTGATGATTCTAAAGGATCGAGTAGCTGATCCAACTTCGGTAAATACGGTGTCAAAGCGCAATGTATCCAATGAGAATTCCAATTGCGCATTCTGATCTTGAATTATGGTCTCATCATCACATGCATAATGAACTAACATGATGGAAAGGATGAATCCAACTAGGTATATTCTATTCACTTTTGACTAACGTATATTGCTGTAAATAAGTACAACAAAGGTAAGAATATCTTCATTCCAGACTCAGGTATTGAGAAGCCTATTGGTAAAGAGGCTACAAAAGTAAATTCGTCCTAAATCTGTCTGCATATTAACACTCTATTCAGTTGAATCTGCATACTTTTGCAGCGTTTTGGAAGATAAGCCCATCATAGATGTCATTATTCCTGCTTACAATGAAGAAAAGTCCATTCACCGAGTTGTCGAAGACGTACCGAGTGAATTGGTCAGAGATATCATTGTTTGCAACAATGCCAGTACTGATAACACTGCTAAAGTAGCAGAATCAGCTGGAGCAACGGTAGTGCATCAACCAACACCAGGATACGGGAATGCTTGTTTGAAAGGGATTGAGTTTGTTAGTGAAAAAGAAAGCAAACCAGACATTATTGTATTTATTGACGGTGATTATTCAGATTATCCTGAACAAATGGTGGGATTGATTGAACCTATTCAACGAGAAGATGTAGATTTGGTGATTGGTTCAAGAGCTATGGGTAATCTCCAAAGAGGGTCAATGACTCCTCAACAATTGTTTGGCAACTGGCTTGCAACTAGTTTGATCAAATTGATTTATAATTACGAATTCACTGATTTGGGTCCATTTAGGGCAATTAAGTGGAGAAAGCTGGTAGAATTAGACATGCAAGATAGAGATTATGGTTGGACAGTTGAAATGCAAGTCAAAGCAGCAAAGCTTAAATATAAATGCTTGGAAATTCCTGTGAATTATAGAAAGAGAATTGGTAAGTCAAAAGTTTCAGGTACAATTAAAGGTACAATTTTAGCAGGCCATAAAATTCTATGGACAATATTTAAATTGATTTGATGGACGGTATGCAAATTGTGTCATATGTATTGTTGGGCTTGTATTTGGTGCCTTTGACGCTCATTACGGTCTATTGCCTGATGCAACTGCATCTATTAGTCAAATATGTACAAGGACCCGAAAAAAACGAAAAACCAGATCTAAATGGTCATCGACCATTTGTTACCATCCAACTACCGATTTATAATGAACTATATGTAGTTGAACGTCTTATAGATAATATCGCAAAGTTGGATTATCCCAAGGACAAATATGAAATCCATGTTCTTGATGATTCCAATGATGAAACGGTTGAAATAATAAATAAAAAGGTAGAAGAATACAAAGCGAAAGGCTACAATATTGAACGAATTACCAGAGATGATCGAGTTGGTTACAAAGCAGGAGCGCTCAAAGCAGCAACACATAAAGCCAAAGGAAAATTCATCGCAATTTTCGATGCGGATTTTCTGCCAAAACCTTCCTTTTTAAAAGACACCTTAGCATATTTTGAAGATCCAAATATTGGGATTGTTCAGACGAGATGGGGACATGTGAATCAAAATTATTCTCTGTTAACAGAATTACAGGCATTCCAACTAAATGTCCATTTTACAGTAGAACAGCGGGGACGAATGGCTGGCAACTATTTGTTGCAGTTTAATGGCACAGCTGGTATCTGGAGAAAGGAAACGATAGAGTCTGCAGGAGGTTGGGAAGCTGATACCCTGACTGAGGACTTGGACTTGTCCTACCGGGCACAGCTCAAAGGATGGGAGATTGCGTATTTAGAAGACATTATTTCTCCTGCAGAATTGCCCGTTGAAATGAATGGCTTGAAATCTCAACAATTCAGATGGATGAAAGGTGGGGCAGAGACTGCAAAAAAAATGCTACCTACAATCTGGAAATCTGATTTGAAATTAGCTCAAAAATTGCACGCTTCAGCGCACTTACTAGGAAGCTCTGTTTTTCTATCAGTCTTTTGTATTGGTGTGTTTAGTGTTCCACTTGCATTGGTCATCGGAGATTTGGGAATCGGCATTCAGTATTTGTGGGTTTTCATTATCAGCTTACTTGCTATCATTCAAGTCTACTATGTTGCCAATGTGAAGACAGCTTGGCCAAAGGAGAATAAGCTGAAGATGATATTTAAATTTTTATTCCTCTTTCCAATATTTTTAGCACTGTCAATGGGTTTGTCCTTACACAATTCGATTGCTGTTATCCAAGGATTCTTAGGGAAAAAATCTGCATTCATCCGAACCCCAAAATTTAATATCAAGACCATAAAAGATAAGTTAAAAGGTCAGATCTATTTGGAGAAAAAGCTACCAATGACAACAATATTGGAAGGCTTACTTGCAATATATTTTGGCTTTGGAGTTTTTGCAGCAATTTACACTGGACAATATGCATTCTTATACATGCATATCTTGCTGACTTTTGGTTACGCGACCATTTTCTATTTATCTGTCAAACATCTCGCCGCGAAGTCTTAATACTTAATCATGAATGACAATAAGCATATGGCTTTCTATCAAAAGCTATTTCTGTTCATTGTCCTGTTATCTGCAATTGGTGTGCTGGCTTACATTCCAAGCCAATCAGATTTTTTGTGGATTATATCAGCTTACACAATTGCATTTTTTGCTTACTATTTTTTGCTAAAGTTCGAATGGTCGGTGACTGAACTTATGGTAATGGCGGCTGTGATACGCCTGATACTCATTCCAGCATTCCCAAATTTATCTGATGATCTGTATCGATTTATTTGGGACGGAAATTTGATTACTGAAGGTGTCAATCCGTATATCCATTTACCTACAGAGCTTACAGAAAGATATGAATGGGCATCTAAAGGCGGGGAATTGTTTACTCAAATGAATTCTCCTGAATATTATACTATCTATCCTCCGTTAAATCAACTCGTCTTTGGATTCTCTTCCTTACTTGGTGGAGGACAGTTATTTGCTTCTATGCTGGTGATGAAGATTTGTTTATTCCTTGCAGAATTGAGTACAGTGTTTGTATTAATTAAATTACTCCGACTCAAACAACTGAGTACTTCTTTAGCAGCAATTTATGCTTTTAATCCATTAGCGATAAATGAAGTAATGACGAATATGCATTTCGAAGGGATGATGTTATTGTTCTTATTGATCGGCATTTTCATGTTAAAGAAAAATAGATTGGTTTCTTCTGTCATTGCGATTGCAATTTCTGTTGGTGTCAAATTGATACCACTTATGTTCATGCCATTGCTCATCCCATACTTAGGATTTAAGCGAGCTGTACGATATTTTATTATGCTTGGAATAGTGTTGTTGGTTATCTTTTTTCCTGTATGGATCAATTTGCCATTCTTCCTACAAAGTCTTGATCTGTATTTTCAAAAATTTGAATTTAATGCTAGTGTATATTATTTGCTAAGATGGCTTGGGTTTAAAGTTTATGGGTATAATCAGATTGCAGTTATAGGTCCATGGTTAGCTATTTCCACTATTGGAATCATCATCTTTCAGAGTTTTCAATTACATAAAAAGAAATCTACACATCTAGCGACGTACTTTCTATATGCGCTAACTGCTTATTTGATATTGGCTACGACTGTACATCCCTGGTATATCATACCGATGGTCGGCATTGCTGCTTTGACACCATACCGCTATCCATTGTTCTGGTCATTCCTGATCACCTTCACATATATCAATTATTCGTATAATCCCTATGAAGAAAACCTATGGTTCGTTTCTTTCGAGTATTTGAGCCTATTTGCCATACTTTTTTGGGATTTTATGGGAAGGCAAGTGTCTTCCCAACAATAACTTAGCAGGACATTTACATACATCTTAATATATTTTATGTAAAACTTAAAGATGGATAGGGGACAACGTAATTGAAATCATCATATATTACAAAGCTGAATTTACCCTCCCCATGAGCGTTTGAGAACTCATAGATTACATTTTTGTAATCTTTTACTAATTAAATATCAATTAGTTATACATATAAATAATAATTTATATATATTGCTTTGGATTTAACTGCTATACATATGCAGTTTCTTTTAAAATAGCATTTTTATGTATGCCACAAGCCAACCTGCAATGACAAGACTGTCAATTCTCAGCGGAGCACTCGTACTTATTCTTAGTTCGTGCTTTTGCACAATTCAAGCACAAGACATTCACTATTCGCAGTTTTATAACCCAGTCCTTACCCTTAATCCAGGTAAAACAGGCATATTCAACGGGGACAAACGCCTACTATTTTCATACCGTGATCAGTGGGCTTCAGTACCAGTTGCGTGGAGAACCTTTACAGCAAGCTATGATCAAAAATTCTATCCAAAACGATCAAATAAGTATTTCTTCTCTGGTGGAGTTGGTTTCAATTATGACAGACAAGCTGATTCAGATCTGAATCTGGCGAATATCAATCTGTTTGGATCTTACTCAAAAATTTTAAATGAAAGTAACATTGTATCCATCGGAATAGGTTTGGGATATGCCACAAGGGGGTTCAATACTACCGACTTGACATTTGATAGTCAATGGACAGGCAGTCTTTTTGATCCCAATCTACCTTCAGGAGAGTTATTTGATGCTGAACGTATTCATTTTTTCGAAAATGCTTTGGGCTTGAATTATAGATGGCAGAAGTCTAGTCGAAGCAAACTAGATTTAGGCATTGGCGTTTATCATTTAATCGAACCTGGTGTCGCCTTTTTTGAAGATGATGACATCACACTGCCAAGGAGGTGGAATGGCTCTGCAATTTTTGAAACACCATTAGCAGAAAAACTAAATATTCAACTTGGTGTACTCGGTCAAATCCAAAATGAGTACAGTGAATACCTAGGTAATATATTATTCAAAATCTACTTAAACCAAGACCAAAGAGGAAAAGAATTTCAACTTCATGTCGGTGCTGGATATCGTACTTCAGAATCTTGGTTTCCCATCGTTGCACTTGAATGGAGTAATCGATTTTATGTGTCTTTCAACTTAGAAAGAGATGTTTCTGCTTTTCAAGCTGATACAAATGGCAGAGCAGGTTTTGAAGCTCATTTCAGATACATCATTACTAATGTAAAACCCGTAAAGCTAAAACTTTGCCCAATCTATTAAAGCCAATCTTACGAAATGAATAGACTCATATTCTTGACTGGAATTGTCCTGCTTATTTCAACAGGATTAAGGGGACAAACCAAGACAGCCTTCTTGGAAGCTGCTGAAGACAGCTATATAGAAAGTGATTATTATTCTGCACTTGTCTATTACCTCGAAGCTTACGAATTTGATACTACTGCCACAAATACAATACGTGCAGTAGCAGAATCAGCAAGACATGCCAATGTATATCGTACTTCAGAACGATTTTATGAAAAGCTGATGGAATCAGACCTAGCTGAGCAACAAAGTGAGGACATCTTTTGGCTTGCAAATGCAAAACACAAACAGGGCAAATATGAAGAAGCGAGAATACTGTATTCAACATATCTCGCAGAATACGCAGAAGATGATCTCTATTTAACAAGGCGGGCAGATAAGGAAATTAAATCATCCGAATGGTCACAAACAGAAATTCAGAATCCACGGGATAATATAAAAATTGAGCGCTTAGGCTCTCAAGTTAATGACATTGAATTTGCAGATTTTGCTCCCAACCCTGATGAAGAAGGATTGAGTTATACTTCCTTGCGATTTAGGAAGGATGAATACAAAACTGGCACTTCAAGGTTGTTATCTAAAAGATTACAAGTGGCTGAGGATTTCGCACAAGAAATTTTAGAAGGCTTACAGGAAGGCAATCGTTTCGTCGGACATTCTAGTTTCAATTTGTCGAAAACGAAAGTTGTTTACTCATTATGCGATTATAAATCAGGCTATAACATCAGTTGCGATTTGTACCAGGCAAACATCGATGCAAGTGGTACTATTTCAGATAAAACTCGTATTGACGGACTTAATGCTGAAGATGCGACGACAACACAACCTTCGATTGCCTATAACTCTTTGGATAATACAGAGCGACTTTATTTTGTATCAGACAGAGATGGTGGCAAAGGAGGACTAGACATTTGGTATGCCAATATGGATGGCAGTGGAAATTATTCTGAACCAATCAACCTGCGTGAAATCAATTCTGCAGATAATGAAATTACACCATACTACCACAACGCTACTGATGAATTTTTCTTTAGTAGTGATGGTTATCTTGGCTTGGGCGGTTATGATATTTACAAGGCAAATTTAGGACAAAACACAGCACCTGTTCATCTAGGGGCGCCCATTAATAGTTCGTATAATGACATCTATTACATTGTCAATGAAGGAGGTAGAGAAGCTTATTTTTCAACCAATCGATTTAAGAATGAATTTCATGACAATGATACAGAACCATGTTGCTATGATATTTATAAGACAACAATTGAAGAAGTTGATATCCAACTAAACGCAAAAACATTTGATACCAATAGTCGAGATCCGCTTTTGGTAACAACAGTTGATTTATTTGACCTTAAAACAGGTGACTTGTTGTCAACGAAAACCCCAGAAGCTGGAGTAGATCACTTATTTAATCTGGTATCTGATAATGAGTATATGATCATTGGCCGAAAAAATGGATATGAATCTGATAGCGTCTTCTTCAGTACAATGGGGATGTACGAAACTAAAGAAGTGGAGAAAAATCTGTTTCTGGATCGCTTATTCCAGCGATTAGAAATTACGAGCTATGATGAATTCACAAGAGAGCCATTAGAAAATGTACAGATACGAATCAGGCATGTTGATGATCCAGATAAAGAGGATATTTATGTGAATAGTATTGAATCTTTTAATCAGCTAGACATAGATCCGAATACGACTTATGAAATCACTATTTCTAAAGAAGATTATGAACCGGAAACATTTTTCATTTATCCAGATGATGATCCTTCACTTGGTCCAATTATTCGGAAGATATATTTGAAGAGAGTTTTATTTGGAATTTACCTTCCTACACTATTGTATTTTGATAATGATAAACCAAATCCAAGGACATTATCCGAAACCACAGAAAAGAGTTATACAGATACCTATTATCCATATGTAGAGCGAAAGCCTGTTTTCATAAACCAAATTAGAAAGTCAAGAAGCTTTGGAGGTGATAAAGAAGCAGAGATAAACAACTTGGAAGTGTTCTTTGAAAACGATGTTAAAGGTGGATACTCAACATTCCAAAAATTCCTGGATGCTGTTCATTCTGAATTGCAAAAAGGATTTGGTTTTGAGATATTAATCAAAGGATATACTAGTCCATTGGCCCAGAATGAATACAATAAAAACTTAGGAGAAAGAAGGGTGCAAAGCATTAGAAATGAATTGCGCAATTATAATGGGGGAGCACTATTGTCATTTATTGACTCAGGGCTTTTGAAAATAACTGACGTTTCCTATGGCGAAGAACTAGCTCCATCAACAATTATAGACAACCCACAACAACCAGCAAGTTCCATTTACAGTACTGCTGCGTCTAAAGAACGTAGAGTAGAAATAATTGAAGTAAAGCGAATTTTCAAAAACATTAATACACAATGAGCATGTCTAATATCTTTTCACCAGTTCGTTGTCTACGGGATTATAGACTCATTCTTTGTTTGTGTTTATGCAGCCTTGGTATAACAGAGCAAGTTTTTTCCACCCATATTGTTGGTGGTAGCTTGAGCTACAACTGTCTCGGCAATGATATGTATGAAATAGTTTTGACCATCAACAGGGATTGTAATCTAGGCGCAGATGATGCACCTTTTGATGATCCTGCTTCGATCGGAATTTTTAGTGTCGATGGTCTACCTCTTATCTCATTAGGAACAAATGGGCAACTATTATTAGATTTTCAAGGAGACAATAACCTGCAAAATACAATCCAACAAATTTGTTTCTCGAATACAAATAATATATGTGTCGAACAGACAATTTATAAAGGGGTAGTAGAATTGCCAAGAGGAGCCAGAGGATACATCCTCGCCTATCAACGATGTTGCAGAAACTCAAGCCTTAACAATGTGGTTAATCCATTAGAAACAGGACTGACATTAAATATAGAGTTAACAGAAAGAGCGCTTGAATTGTGTAATTCAAGTCCGGCATTCAGTGAAGCTCCAGATATTTTTATCTGTGAAGGTGACGTCCTTGAATTTGATGGCTCAGCTCGAGATGCTGATGGTGACGAATTGGTCTATTCATTGTGTACACCTTTTACAGGTGCTACTATTGATGACCCTCGACCACAACCACCGGCAGGGCCACCTTATTTACCAATTGAATGGGTGCAAGGATTTTCAGCAAATAATCCATTAGGACCGACAAACGCAATCTTTGATAGTCAAACTGGAATGTTCACAGTCACTCCAGAATCCTTGGGCCAATTCCAAGTAGGTATGTGTGTGGAGGAGTTTAGAGACGGAGAATTGCTATCGAGAGTTACCAGAGAATTTCAATATAATGTTGTTCGCTGTAGTGATCAAGTTGTTGCTGATTTTGAGGTGGAGCAAAATGGTTGTAGTCTTAATGATGTGCAATTCACAAATTTAACGCCTGGTGCCGAAGAATTCCTTTGGTTTTTTGATTACCCTTCAACTGACCCAGCTTTTATGTCGACTGATCCTAACCCATCATTTGACTATCCAGTTGCAGGTATATATACAATCCGTCTTGTGGCTAATAATGGAATCGGTAATTGTGAATCCATTATTGACAGGCATATTCTCATATCAGATGGACAAAGCGCTCAGATTCAAACATCAGTAATTGCATGTCCTACATCTAATTTTAGATTTAGAGTTTCAGATCCAATTGCAGACAGAAACCAAAGACAATGGTTAATATCTGTCAACGGTCAGCAATTTACAGCTTCATCTCAGTTTGTCGATTTTGATGTTGAGGTAGGTCAATTTGTTGATGTAGAATTATCTACTACTTCTCAAACTGGATGTGTAGAATCGCAGACATTAAGATTTAATGCAAACACCTGTGATTTTATCGGTCAAAATCCTGATAATGTTTTTGGTTCAATAGATTGTGATGGGGATGGCGTTAGCAACAGAGATGAATGTTTACAAGGAACAGATCCAGATGATGGATGTGATTTTCCTGATGGAACAACTGTAGATATTTGTGCAATACTAGCTGTAACTCCAGATATTGCACTTGCTCATGTAGACTGTGATGGCGATACTTTTCTCAATATAGACGAATGCAATAGTGGCAGTGATCCTTCAGACGGATGTAGTATTCCGGCAGGAGAGAGCATCGATATATGTGCCATCTTAGCCGCTGATCCAGATAGCCCAATTGGCATGTTTGACTGTGACAATGGAGGTGTAGATAACAGTACAGAATGTAGTAATGGCACAAACCCAAATGATCCTGGCGATGACTGCCAAGCAGCTCTTGCGGGAATGGTCGATATCTGTGCCATAATTGCTGCAGATCCTAATAGTCCTTTGGTTAATCAAGATTGTGATGGTGATGGTTTCAGCAACTCCCAAGAATGCCAGGCAGGTAGCAATCCAAGCGATGGATGCGATATTCCAGAAGGAGAAAGCATTGACATATGTGCAATTTTAGCCGCTAATCCAAACAGCCCATTGGGTATGTTTGACTGTGATAATAGTGGTGCTGACAATATAACTGAATGTAACAATGGAACAGATCCCAATGATCCGAATGACGATTGCCAAGTGTTAATTGATGGCATGGTCGATATATGTGCCCTGATAGCTGCAGATCCTGATAGCCCATTGGTTAATCAAGATTGTGATGGTGATGGTTTCACCAATACTGAAGAATGCCAGTCAGGAAGCGATCCCAGCGATGGATGTGATATTCCAGCAGGAACTAGCATCGATATTTGTGCCATCTTAGCTGCTGATCCAAATAGCCCATTGGGTATGTTTGACTGCGATAACGGTGGCGCCGATAATAGTACAGAGTGTAATAATGGTACAGACCCTAACAACCCTGATGACGACTGCCAAGCATTAATTGATGGCATGGTTGATATATGTGCCTTGATAGCTGCTGATCCTAACAGTCCTTTGGTTAATCTAGATTGTGATGGTGATGGTTTCACAAATGCTCAAGAATGTCAGTCAGGAAGTGATCCCAATGACGGTTGTAGCATACCAGCAGGAGAAAACATTGATATTTGCGCAATCCTAGCTGCAGATCCTGACAGTCCGTTAGGTATGTTTGACTGCGACAATGGTGGTGCAGATAACAGTGCAGAATGCAACAGTGGCACAGATCCAAATAATCCAAATGATGACTGCCAAGCCATCATTGATGGAGGTGTCGATATATGTACATTTCTTGCCGAAAATCCAGATAGTGGATTAGCAGCTTTAGATTGTGATAATGATGGCGTCGACAATGCGACTGAATGTAATGTTGGGACAAATCCGAATGAGCCCACTGATGCTTGTGTAGCAGTTATAGAAGCAGGACTTGATATTTGCGAATTACTTGCCGCAAATCCTGATAGTGAATTAGCATTATTCGATTGTGATGGCGATGGAGTTGATAACATTACAGAATGTAACAATGGAGGTGATCCAGCTAATCCAAATGATCCTTGTACGGCTGCATTTAATGCGGGACTTGATATTTGTGCTTTGCTAGCAATAAACCCCAATTCGACTTTGGCAACTCTTGATTGTGATGGTGATGGGATTGATAATCGGACAGAGTGCATGAATGGAACTGATCCATTAAACCCAGCAATAACATGTGAAGAAGTAGCTAGTTCTGGTGGTGATATCTGCTCGATTTTAAGTGACAGTCCGGATAGCCCTCTTGGGGCACTAGATTGTGACAATGATGGCATTGACAATATAACAGAATGCAACAATGGAACAAATCCAAATGATCCAACAGATGCTTGCGTAGCTGTCCAGGCAGCTGGACTTGACATTTGTCAATTGTTAACAATCAATCCTAACAGCGCCTTAGCATTATTTGACTGCGATGGTGATGGGGTAGATAATATAACAGAATGTAACAATGGTGGCAGCCCAAGTAACCCAGATGATCCATGTACAGCTGCTTTCAATGCAGGTCTTGATATATGTGCCTTGCTAGCAATAAACCCCAATTCAACTTTGGCAACTCTTGATTGCGATGGTGATGGGATTGATAATCAAACAGAGTGTAATAACGGAACTGATCCGCTCAATCCAGAAATCACATGTGAAGAAGTCATCAGCTCAGGTGGTGATATATGTACCATTTTAAGCAACAATCCTGACAGTCCTTTTGGTGCATTAGATTGTGACAATGACGGAGTGGATAATGCAACGGAGTGCAACAACGGTACTAATCCTGAAGATCCATTGGATGTGTGTGTTGCAGTAGCTGCAGCTGGTCTTGATATTTGTGAGCTACTCGCCATAAATCCTGATAGCGAATTAGCAATATTTGATTGTGATGGTGATGGTATTGATAATGCGACAGAATGTAATAATGGAACCGATCCATCTGATCCAACTGATGCCTGTACTGCAGTACTTAATGCAGGACTTGACATTTGTGCCATACTAGCAATTAATCCAAATGCGGCATTAGCAGGTCTTGATTGTGATGGCGATGGTGTGGATAATATAACAGAATGTAATAACGGTACTGATCCAAATAACCCTTCATTTGATTGCAACTCATTCTTAAACTCTGGGCAAGATATCTGTGCTTTCTTAATCGATAATCCGTCAAGCGAATTAGCAGGATTGGATTGTGATGGTGATGGATTTAGCAATCAGGATGAGTGTAATAGAGGAAGTGATCCGGCAGATGGATGTAGTATTCCAGCAGGTGAATCAATTGACATTTGTGCCATTCTGGCCAATGATCCCAATAGTCCATTAGGCATGTTTGATTGTGATAATGGCGGTGTCAATAACGCAGCAGAATGTTTAGCTGGTACCAATCCAAATGATCCCAATGATGATTGCCAAGCAGCAGTCGATCAAAATGTTGATATCTGTGCAATCATAGCGGCAGATCCAAATAGTCCACTTGCTACATTGGATTGTGATGGAGATACATTCAGCAATTTAGATGAGTGCAACAGAGGTAGTAGTCCGACTGATGGTTGTGATATACCAGCAGGTGAATCAATTGACATTTGTGCCATTCTTGCGAATGATCCAAATAGCCCGCTTGGTATGTTTGATTGTGATAATGGTGGAATTGACAATGCAACTGAATGCCAAAATGGTACCAATCCCAACGATCCAAATGACGATTGTCAAGCTGCCGTAAATGGTAACGTAGATTTATGTGCCATCCTAGCAGCAGATCCAAACAACCCTCTAGCAACACAAGATTGTGACAATGGTGGAATCGACAATATGACAGAATGTAACATTGGTACAAACCCGCTTGATCCTTCTGATGATTGTGAGGCAGCCCTTACCGGGAATTTAGATATCTGTGCACTTGTTGCAGCTGATCCGGATGGCATACTTGCTGGACTTGATTGTGACGGAGATACGTTTACGAATGGAGATGAATGTAATCGAGGAAGTGATCCTTCTGATGGATGTGACATACCTGATGGAGAGTCCATAGATATATGTGCTATCCTTGCAGCAGATCCAGACAGTCCTTTGGGCATGTTCGATTGTGACAATGGCGGAATTGACAATGCAACAGAATGCATGAACGGTACAGACCCGACCGACCCAAGTGATGATTGTGAGGCAGCAGTTAATGGCAATGTAGATTTATGTGCCATTTTGACCGCGGATCCTAATAATCCTTTAGCCACACAAGATTGCGACAACGGAGGAATAGACAATACGACAGAATGCAATCTCGGAACAGATCCTCTTGATCCTTCAGATGACTGTGAAGCAGCCCTGGAAGGAATGATAGATATCTGTGCTTTAATTGCAGCTGATCCAGACAGTCCATTGACATCTCAAGACTGCGACGGTGACACATTTAACAATCAAGATGAGTGTGACAGAGGAAGTAATCCATCCGATGGTTGTGATATTCCAGATGGCGAAATGATTGACATTTGTGCAATACTAGCAGCCGATCCAGACAGCCCTCTCGGCATGTTTGATTGTGATGGCGGAGGAATCAATAACGGAATAGAATGTAACAATGGAGGTGATCCAAATGATCCATCAGATGAATGTTTATCAGCTTTTGATGATGCAGTCGATATCTGTAGTATCCTTTTAGAGAATCCTAATAGTCCTTTGGCAGATTTGGATTGTGACGGTGATGGATTTACGAATGGTGATGAGTGTAATAGGGGAAGTGATCCAGCAGATGGCTGCGATATTCCAGATGGCGAGACTATTGATATTTGTGCAATTCTAGCAGCTGATCCAGACAATCCGTTGGGTATGTTTGATTGTGATAATGGTGGTGTTGATAATGCAACAGAATGCGAAATGGGAACAGATCCAACTGATCCGACTGATGAATGTGATGCAATAGGAGAGGGAGTTGATATCTGTGAATTGTTGGCAGAGAATCCAAATAGTACCTTAGGTGCCTTGGATTGTGATGGCGATGGTGTTGACAATGCAACTGAGTGCGAAAATGGTACGGACCCATCTGATCCGAATGACAATTGTCCTCAAGGGGTGAGTGTTGATATAGGTGATGGATTAGGAATTCCATCTGTTTTTTGTGCAAACATCGATACACCAATCGAAGTGGGAATTACCACAACTGATGATTTAATCTTTGAATGGGCACCAGCGGATTGCATTGTTTCTGGAGGCAATACTGCAACTCCAGTAATCAATGCTACAAGTGACAAAGATTTACAATTGCGGGTTTTAAATGAAACGCTTGGTTGTGAGAATACAATCATTATACCGATAACAGTATCGGATCCATCTGTCTCGATTATTGCTAATCCTGAAGAAGTTATTCAGGGAGGAGATGTAGAATTAACTGCAGAAACAGTTGCTCAAGATCCAATATTCGAATGGAACACCGGAGAGTCAACCGAAACAATTGATGCAACTCTTAATGCAGATGAAGATTTTTCTGTAACGATAACGGATGCATTTGGATGTATGGCTACAGCTTCGACAACTGTAACTGTCAATGATGCAGAATGCAATTCGAGTGGTATATTCTTGCCAAATGCTTTTACGCCAAATGGCGACGGTGTCAATGATGTATTGTTCGTAAGAAGTAATGCCATTCAATCAATTGTATTTAGTGTCTTCGATCGTTGGGGACGTGAAGTATTCCGTTCTGAATCTATAGATGATGGGTGGAATGGTAGATGGCAGAATACTGGAGATGAGTTACCACCAGATGCATACGGTTATTGGATAGAAGCTGTCTGCCTGAATGGAGAGGAATATCAAGACCAGGGTAATGTGTCGATATTGAGATAATTTTAGAAGTAAATAGAATAAAAGAAATGCCTGTGATGTTTGTCATGGGCATTTTTATTTTAAAAATCCACCGAGAGGTGAAACTCCTTCTGCTCAAGTGTTTATTTATCATGGCACTCAATTTCACTTATTTATCAGCTTTGAGAAGACTCAATTCAAAAGGTAATGGATTTGAATGTTATCAGTCAAATTTTCTTGCATAAATAAATGCCTTCTTCGTTTCTCCAATTATAGATGTATACTCCCATAGAATTCTATGATAATTTTCTGTGCCTTCAAATTCATCAATACGATCCCAAAAGCGATAGAGCTGATCTGATACAAATACCAATACCTGATGTTCTTGCGTGTCTTCAGAATCTGGAATAAAACGGGGATAGCCTGTTCTGGTCGACCATCCGTTGTCTTCGATACAAGCGAGTAGGGTGGCTTTAATCCATTCACCAGGAATATCTTTCATGACAAAGTGATTCTTTTCTCCAGGTGCTAGAGACCCATAAATAATGAGTGCTTCTTTTTGTTTGATGATTGTTGATTTTATTATGGACAAGAAAAAATGTCAGCTAAAAATGTAGCTCCTTGTTTGACTGTAAATCCATCAATTAATTGCACATTTAGAATAATTTCTTCTGTACAATTTAAATGTACAGGTTCTAAGTGATTGGTACTTGATAAATGTTAGATACTCTGTGCGGATTTTATGTTGTAAATTAACATCAAATGTTTGTGGCTTATATTCTAAAAGTATTACAAAATGTTGAGCTGAAAGCAAGTTTAGTTGATTATCTATTACTTACTTATAGGCTAAGCCGAACAAATTCCAGATATTCAAACTGATAACTAGAATTGTTTAGTGAGTTACTTAAAGAACTGAGGTTAGAACCCTATAAAATTTAAGGTCAATTGGTAATATTTTAAGGTATATGAGTTCAAGCACTAAAATTTTGTTGAAGTGTTGTCTTTCAAATATGCTTCATTTAGTTTTTCATTTATCTCTTGTAGATCTTGGTACACTTTCTCTATTATTTTATCACTAACGGCGAGTTGATGATTTTGGCTTTCAATCATTTCTTCAGCTTTTTTGATGATCTTAAGTAGCTCATGAATCATAATAGCAATATCGGGTAGGATACTTTTCAATCTCCCACACATTTGTGTAGTTCTTGATTTTGTTCGAAAAAATATAAGTTTTATTTAGCTAGACAAGCCAAGTCAGACAGTCAGCTCATTGGAATATAATTGTTCAGTTTTTGGCTGACTTGACCCCAACGATGTATTTGGAAATGACAATGTAAACGAGCTGCCACCACCGATTTGTGAATTAATTTTAATACTCCCACCAGCCTGTTTCATAACTTCTGCACAGAATGACAATCCAATTCCTGTGCCTTCATATACTTCATTTGTATGTAGTCTTTTAAATGGCTTCAAAATAAGAGCTTGATATTCTTTTTCAATTCCGATGCCATTATCTTTTATGACAATTTGGATATTATCTTGATCCTTAAAATGTGTTACATGTATTGTTTTGTGCTCTTCATCATTGTACTTTATTCCATTGTCAATTATATTTTGAAGGAGCAAATAATACCTGGCATAATTCCCTATTAACTTCGGTGGATTTTCCTGAAAATGTAAAGTTAATTTCCCTTCTTCAATAAGTGACGCATAATTAATACGAAGGTCTTCAAAAAGATGATTGAACTCAACGATTTCATTTAGTTCTTCATCCCCGTAGCTAACATCAACGTAAGATTGCATTGACTTGATGAGCTTATGCATGTGTTTTGCACTTTTGACAATATAACTTGTATACTCTGCATATTTCTTATCTGGTGATGTTGAATGTGATCTGTCTAATATTTGAGAAAAACTGACAATGTTTCTGATGGGAGTTTGAAGATCGTGAGATAGTGTAAAATTCAATTCTTTCAATTTTAAATTAGCTTCATTTAATTCTTCATTTTTAACTGATAATTCAGACTCGTTTTTATCAATTCTTTCTCTAAACCCCGAATAATATGTCTGCTGGAATTTTTCGCTATAGTGCATTTGATACACCAGGAAAATAGTTGCCATATTTATCAAAATCAAAAACTGAGTTTTCTCAAAACCGTAAATAATCGCGACTATATTATAGAATATGATAATGATCGGGAATGTAAATTTGCAAATCTTTCTGGCCCCAAGTGAAGCAAAAGAGAATAACATAACACAACTAAATATTCCAACAGGATGGTTAGCAGTAAATATCTCGGAAACATTATCATGCGTATGAATCAAAATACAAACAAGGACACCATTTAATAATGACAGACTTAATATTGCACTATAGAATGGAATAATCCATTTTTTGTTTCTTTTATGAAAATACATTGAGCCAAGAGTGCCAAATAACATAATAGAAATGAGTGATATTCTAAAGATAAGAATGGGTGTGAACAGAACTTGGCTTGCTTCGTAAATTGACCAACAACTAAATAGTATAAAACCTATTAAGGTAAATGTTCTACCTTTTTGATAGGTCTCTTCCCTTATATACTCTTCATAACTATTTAAACTATTTGGCATAATACTCTAATGCAATTCACTAATCTGTTATGAGCAGTAATCAATGACTAATTGACTTTGCAAACGTATATTCATTTGTGCTTCAGTAACAGGAAAAATAGAACGACAAACTGGAAAGTATTCTCTTGGTGTTAAAATAACCTGTCGGCGTTAAAATATTAAACAAAGATAAGTAAAATAATGTACAGATGCTTGTAATTTTTTGCTGCAAAGCATTATCTATTATCTCAGATATTTGGTGCCCAAAGACCTCTGCCGAATCTCATCATGTTTCTATTGAACTTATCTTATTACACTTATATCTCCTGACAAAAGTTGAGTGGTTCCATCTTGAAATGCTACAACTACTTTGTAGATATAGACATCAGGATTTACAGCTTTACCTCTATAGTCACCTGTCCAACCAGTAAGCCCATTGTCAACAAGAAAATTGACCTTTTCAAATATTAACTCGCCAGCTCTGCTATATACTTGAAAAGAATTAATGCGTTGAATGGTATTGTCTGTACCAGAGAAGATGGAGAAAATGTCATTTATACCATCATTATTTGGTGAAAAGGAATTGGGGATATAGACTGATGCGCAGTCTTGACTATTGGTTGATAATGCGATCAAATCAAAACTTCTTTCATAGTTGCAATTATTCGCATCAGTAATGCTTATGGAGTAGGTGCCCTCTTTAAGGTTAGTAAGAAAAAGATCATCTTCAGTTTCAATATTCCATTCGACGGTAAATGGAGATACGCCATTTAATTGAGTCACCTCTATGCTGCCATCAAAGCTATTTGAACAAGATGGAGAAACAATGTCTGTTGCAACGTCAAATGGGCTTTCCACTAAAGCAGAGCCAACAACATTCCCTTCACAAAACACATCATTGAAAGCGGTGAGTATATATGTACCTTCAGTAGGCGTACCTAAATTAAATGGAGTAGAGGTTATATTCTCAATAGGATCTTGTTCAACACCATCTATACTATAGCCAATTGCCCAAGGTGGATTGCCTTCCAATAGCACGGGGATACCTGTTACTTCAGTTTCGCATAAATTAAAATTACCTCTCAACGTTGCATTTGGTACACTTTGAATACCTACATCCGCAATACCAAATCTGTTGTTCCCACAAAAATCAGTGATTGTTACGGCGAATTGTGTTGGCTCTGTCACGGTAGCTGTAAAAGTATCTGTTACTTCTCCTGTCTCCCATAGAAATTGGAATGGAGGAACGCCACCTATAATTTCAGGTGTAATGCTAAATTCTTGATTGGCACAAACAACTATTTCATCAAAATCTG
>CAYNMW010000077.1:0-13884 GCA_964398295.1 uncultured Saprospiraceae bacterium
AAAGGTCTTTAGCCGTGTTAGAGACGCAAAAGCTTGGTTGTTGGAAGACTGAAGACTATTGCTCACTTCTTACATATTTAAAATAATTATAAGTCCTATAGATGGCAATTGAATGGTTGTTGTACTTTTGCGGCAAATCTAACCAATGAACAGAAATCTGGCACTTGAATTTGTGCGCGTAACAGAAATTGCAGCTATTAATTCAGCCCGTTGGATGGGTAAAGGAGATGAAAAAGCGGCAGACCAAGCAGCAGTTGATGGTATGCGTAAAATGTTAGACACCATTGAATGCAACGCTACTGTTGTGATTGGTGAAGGAGAAAGGGACGAAGCTCCAATGTTATATATTGGTGAAAAAGTAGGTACGGGTAATGGTGTTATTCTGGAAATAGCTCTCGATCCTTTAGAGGGAACTACTATCTGTGCAACAGGTGGAGTAAATGCAACTTCCGTAATGGCGATTGGCGAAGAGAATTCTCTTTTGCATGCACCTGACATTTATATGAAGAAAATTGCAGTTGGTCCTGAAGGAGTTGGCTTGATTGATATTAGAGATTCGGTTAGCAAAAATCTGGAGAGACTTGCAGAGAAAAAAAGGTGTAATATTTCAGATTTGACGGTGTCCATTCTCGAGAGAGAAAGACATAAAGATCTGATAAAAGAAACCCGCGAAACTGGAGCAAGAATACAATTGATTGGGGACGGAGATGTGTCATCTTCAATAGCCACTGCGTTACCAGACAGTGGAATAGATCTTATGATTGGCACAGGAGGAGCTCCTGAAGGGGTTATTTCTGCAGCCGCAATGAAATGTTTGCGAGGTGAGTTTCAAGGTCAATTAGTAGCAATTGGGGATGATCAAGTGGAACGAGCGCAACTTATGGGCTATAAGAATCTCGATAAAATATATCATACTACCGATCTTGCTGGAGGAAATGTTATGTTTGTAGCCACAGGAGTCACAGACGGAAGTTTACTTAAAGGCGTTAAATTCAAAGCGGGTGGAGCGACAACCCATTCTATCGTCATGAGAAGTGCGTCTGGTACAATCAGACAGATTACAGCACAACATAGTTTCGACAGAAAACCTATCTACTAATTACATTATTAGTAAACCAAAATCTTACCTAATGAATTCATTTGGCTATAAAAACGAAACCGTCGATCTGAAAAAAATTGGCTTAGATCAAACAACAATCTATTGGAACCTGACTCCAGCAGCGCTCATTGAAAAAACAATCTCTACAGGTCAGGGCGTTCTTGCATCATCTGGTGCGTTGACAATCGACACTGGAAAGTTTACAGGACGTTCGCCTAAAGACAGATACATTGTTGAGGATGAAATTACTAGAGAAGACGTGGATTGGGGTAACATCAATCAACCAGTGACTCCAGAACAATTTGAAATTCTCGAAGAAGGGGTAATAAAGCATCTTAATGCGCAAGAAGAAATATATGCCAGAGATGGGTTTGCTTGCGCTAGTTTGAATTACAGATTAAACATCAGAGCATACACTGAGTTTCCTTGGCAGAATTTATTTGTTCACAACATGTTTTTGCGACCTAAAAAGAAGGATGTGGTGAGCATCGATCCAGATTGGGAAATCTTCGCTGCTCCAGGTTATCATGCTGATGCAGAAGAAGTGGGTATTCATAATTCCAATTTTGCCATAATTAATTTCACGAAGAAAAGAATTATCATTGGCGGGACTGCATATACTGGAGAAATCAAAAAAGGTATATTCTCTGTTCTTAATTTCATATTACCTAAAAACAACAATATCCTTTCTATGCATTGCTCTGCCAATGTTGGTAAGAAAGGAGACACTGCATTATTTTTCGGCTTATCAGGTACAGGGAAAACGACCTTATCTACTGATAGAGAACGAAAATTGATTGGTGATGATGAGCATGCGTGGGCTAGTAGTAGTGTATTTAATTTTGAGGGCGGTTGCTATGCCAAAACAATCAATTTGTCTGAAACCAAAGAACCTCAAATTTATAAAGCAATTAAGTTTGGTGCAATGTTAGAGAATGTTGGTTTCTTTGATGAGGCCAATAGATCTATTGATTTTAGTGATGGATCCAAAACTCAGAATACAAGAGTAAGCTATCCAATTTATCACATAGATAACATAGTATATAACTCAAGAGGTGAAATTCCTGAAAATGTATTCTTTCTTACCTGTGATGCTTTCGGTGTGTTGCCTCCGATTTCCAGATTGACAAAAGCTCAAGCGATGTATCATTTTTTATCAGGCTATACCGCAAAAATTGCAGGTACAGAAGCTGGAGTGGATGAACCAGAAGCTACATTTTCTGCTTGTTTCGGTTTACCATTTTTGCCTTTAAAGCCAACTATTTATGCAGACCTTTTGGGTGAAAAAATAGAAGCAGGTCAGGAACGATTGAATAAGAAAATAAATGTTTGGCTCGTCAATACAGGATGGACTGGTGGACAGTTTGGTAAAGGTACTAGAATGGAATTGACCTTTACCAGAGCGATGATAAAAGCAGCACTAAATGGTGTCTTAGATGATATAGAGTTTCAAACAGAACCATTTTTTGGCTTGGAAGTTCCTAAGGGCTGTCCTGATGTTCCCAATGCATTATTGTTTCCTAGAGATACCTGGCCAAATGAACAAGATTATGATGAGCAAGCAAAAAAATTAGTGGAGTTGTTCAAAGAGAACTTTAAACAATATGAGTCAACAGCCTCAAAAGAGATTCAAGCTGTTCTGTCATAACTAAAGTAAACAGTTCTAATCAAAACTACTGACCGAATAGGCCTAATATACGTGTATTAGTAACATATGCACTGTATTGATCCTGCTACATATTGTGTAAAACTAATTGCACTACTTTAAGGCTCAAATTACACTTGCCCACATTCATTTCTTCATTGTGTCTCGACGACTTGCGAGTGTCAGTGGCCAAAGTAGTCAGGGCTAAGCCTCCATTTAGGGATTAAGGGCGAGAAGAGCTTTTGTGCTGAAATTATACAATAGTTCTACACACATAGCTATCTCATAGGACTTGAACCAAAAATAATTTCTGTAATTTTAGCTTACGAATAATGTCCTTTGCAGTAAGAAACTGTATTAATATCATATCATGAAAAGCTTCAAGCTATCTGTTGCCGTCATAAGTCTCAGCTTACTGTATTCATGTGCAGCAAAAAAACCGTACTACAGAGAGGATTATTCCCCAGAAGTTCATGCCAATGATATACCTGTCGAAAATATAGACTATGAAGTATTTTTAGTGGGTGACATTGGAGCGGATGACAATCTCTTCACTGAATCTGATGTTGTGGAGTTGATTAAGAGTCAACTAAAAACCAATAGCAAAAATCAATCGGTTGTATTTTTAGGGAATTCGTTTTCTGATAAAGGAATTCCAGATAAAGAATCCCCAGAATACATTAGAGTTAATCGCAAAATTGACGATTGTATTTCAAAGTTAAAAGACAATACAGATAAGGTATATTTTATCCCTGGCAATTCTGAGTGGTATGACGGTGATGATTATACAGTATCAGCAGTACAAGATGTTGAGGATTATATCCAAGCTAAGGTCAATGGTAAAAATATATTTGTTCCATCTAATGGCTGCGGAGAACCTAAAGTTGTCAAATTAACTGATGACTTGCTGTTACTTTTAATAGATTCTCAATGGGTCCTGCAAGGAGATCTCTCTGGAGAAAGAAAACGATCTGGATGTGATATTGACAACGAACTTCAGCTTGTTACATTCATTCAACAAATATTATCCAAAAACAAAACTAAAAATGTCATTATCGCCGCTCATCATCCTGTACATTCCAATGGTATAACAGGTGGTAACTATAATGCAGTAAGTCATCTACTCCCTTTGCCTATCCTTGGTAGTGTTATCACAGGAATTAAAAAAATAGGAGCAGGTCAACAGAAATTTGGACACCCGCAATATGAAGCGTATCGGTCTGCAATTGAACTTGCATTGAATAATTTTGAAGGTGTCATTCATGCGTCTGCCCATGATAGAAATCTGCAATATCATGATGTCGACAACAATCATTTTATCGTATCAGGCTCAGGTTCGAGTATTGATTTTGTACGGAAAGGTGGAACAGCAGATTTTGCATTAATGAAACAAGGGTTTTCCAAAATCACCCACACCAAAGACCTGCAGTTGTGGTTGGAATTTTATGTTCCAGATGAGCAAAATCCAAACCTTCCAAAGTCAGTATACAAAAAGCGGTTGTATAAGAAGGAGCTTATAGACTTTAGTGATAAGAATGTTTATATGGATTTAGCTGATTACCCAAGTACGGTTAAAACGAAAGCATCTGAAACTTATGAGAAAGGCAAATTTGGCTTGGGTAAAACGTACAGAACTGCATGGGGAACAGAAGTAGAGGCACCAGTTTTGCTATTAGATAATGTAGGAGGTGGAGTAAGGCCAGTACAGCAAGGAGGTGGATTTCAGACTAAATCCTTGCGACTCGAAAATGCTGATGGTAGGCAATGGGTTGTCAGAACAATAGATAAGGATGTCACTAAAGTAGTACCACCTGCTCTAAGAAGTACCTTTGTAAAAAATTTAGTACAAGATGGAATTTCTGCTGCACATCCATACGCGGCTTTTGCAATTCCCACATTAGCAAAAGCTGCACAAATCTTTCATGCGAATCCTAGATATGTTTGGCTCCCACATCAAAAAGCATTAGGAGATTATAATCCGGATTTTGCAGAAAAATTATATTTATTCGAAGAACGACCAGGTGGAAACATGGAGGGACATCAAAATTATGGCGGTGCAAAAAAATCCATAAATACACCTGAATTAGTCGAAAAACTAGCAAAAAATTATAAGCATGCAGTAGACCAGGAATATGTGCTCAGAGCAAGAATGTTTGATTTATTAATTGGTGATTGGGATAGACACGATGATCAATGGAGATGGGGAATCTATGAAGATGAGTCAGATCCTGATAAGAAAATATATAGAGCAATTCCAAGAGATAGAGACCAAGCATTTTTTAAAAATGATGGATTCTTAAATTACTTGGCCAGCAGACCATATTTTAATCCTCAACTCAACAAATTTGAAGACGGTATTACAAACCTAAGTGGATTGGCGTACAACGCAAGGCACTTTGATCGACATTTTTTATCCCAATTAAATGAAGAATCATTCATCAATACAGCAAGGTTTCTTCAAGCTAATATAACTGACGAGGTAATTGAACAGGCGTTTGCCGTCTGGCCAAAAGAAATATATAATAATAGTGGTGAGGAGATCATCTCAAAATTAAAAAGTAGAAGAGTGGACATGGTAAAATATGCCAAAGAGTATTACAAATATTTAACAAAGGAAGTAACCGTTGTAGGTACCAATAATAAAAATGTATTTGACATCACTGCTCTTCCAAATGATCGGCTTGAGGTGAAAGCATATGACATCAATAAAGGTCAACAACATCTGATCTGGTCGCGTACCATTAGTGGTAAAGATTGCGATGAACTTAGATTATTTGGCTTGAAGAAGGCTGATGTGTTCAATTTTCATGGTAATGAGAAATCTTCTGTAAAGGTGAGAATAGTCGGTGGTAGTGGAGATGATGTTGTCAATAACGCCTCGAACGATATTAATGTCCTGGCATATGATAGACCAGATGGAATGCAGCTTGCAGGAAATGACGTCACTTCTAAATTGAAAGACGAAGATGGAGTCAATAGATACGACAGACTTGACTGGAAAATAGATCGAACATTTCAATTTCCTATCCTTACATTTTATACGGATGAAGGGATAGGCCTTAGTTATAATGTATGGTGGCAAAAGAATGGGTTTAGAAAAAATCCATATCAATCTAACCACATGGCAAGTGTTGGATACTTTGCAGCAAACTCTGCAATTGTAGGAAGATACTCAGGACATTGGCCTTCTGTATTTGGACCAACTTGGGACTTTAAATTGGGAGCACTTGGGACTGGTCCTACATTTACTCAGTTCTTTTATGGGCTAGGAAATGAATTTAAAGACTTTGAAGAAACATTTCCTGATATAGAAGATTCTGGAAGCACTACTTTTCATATTGTGCGTGGTACACACATAGATCTCAATCCGGAAATAGTAAAAGACTTAGGTAATAACCGAAGCTTCAGTATTAATCCAAGTTTCGAGTACTTTGATCTCGATGATAATCTTAATAATCCTGAAGAACAAAGATTTATTTTCTTAGATGAAGCTGATCGTACTGCATTAGATTTTGACGGGAAGCTTTATGTAGGACTTGGTCTTCATTATACAAGCGATAGAGTTAACAATCCTGTATTGCCGACTAGAGGATATATTTGGACCTTAGGAGCTGACTATAAGCAAAATATTTCTGACACTGAGTTTAGTAATTTGACATTTTCCTCAAATGTTGCCGCTTATATTCCTTTTTCTCCAACCCACAAAGTTGTATTTGCGACGAATATTGGAGGAGCCTATACACTTGGCGATTATGAATTTTTCCATGCAAACTATTTATCTAATCAGTCTAGATTAAGAGGGTTTAAAACCAATAGATTTGCTGGTGATGGAATTGTTTATCATGCAACTGATCTTAGAATAAAACTATTTCAAGGAAATGGAGCGCTAAGAAGTGGTTTGGGTATTTTTGGTTCTTTCGATTATGGACGTTCATTTTTAGAAGATGAAGGCATCAACGATTGGCACACTAGTTTTGGCGGTGGTTTATATGTAACACCTCTCAATATGCTTGGCTTTAAATTGGGTTATTATGTTGGAGAAGAGGATACACAAATTACTATAGGTGGTGCATTATCATTTTAAATAGAAAAGAGATAAGTGAGTAAGTATATTGGATATCATGTCTTTGCATTACTCAGTATCTCCTTAATTTATTCTTGCGTCAGTAACAAACCACAATATATTGGTGATTGGGAAAGAAATCAACCAACAGATGATGCTTACTATACAGTTTACTTAATTGGAGATGGAGGCAATGTCGGTGCGGGCAAGAGTTCTGTTGTGCTAGATCATCTTAAAGCTGCACTAGACAACGAGGACTCAAGATCTGCAATTATTTGGTTGGGAGATAATATATATCCTGTTGGTTTGGCGCCCCCAGGAAGTGTTTATCATGACGATGGTAAACATCGACTTCTAGCTCAACTAAATACAATGTCTGATTACAAAGGGAATAAGTATTTCGTACCTGGTAATCATGATTGGTATACATATGGTCGAATAGGATTGAGAAGGCAGGAATTATTAGTTGATTCCTTCTTAGTTTATACGCCCAATCCGAATAATCAAACAAATTACTTCTTACCAGACAAAGGCTGTGGCGATCCTCAAATTTTACCATTGACAGATTCACTGGGACTTTTGCTTATGGACTCACATTGGTTCCTGAATAAGAAAGCAAGATCAGGAGATCAATCTGTGTGTGCAGTTGAGACACCACAAGAATTTTTGGACAAGTTGGGTTCAGAAATCAATAGTTATACAAACAAATCTTTAATTGTAGCTTCTCATCATCCGCCTTATACTTATGCACATCATGGAGGGAAGTTTCCATTAAAGGATGATATTTTCCCAATTACTCAGGTAGTTGATTGGTTATACTTGCCTCTACCAATAATCGGATTTATTGCTAATCGATCTAGACTTAGACTTTCAGAGCAAGATGTGTTTCATCCTCGATATGTAGAATACAGGCAAGGGTTGATAGAGTTTCTAGTGAAGAAAGGTCGCAGTATTGTTGTGTCTGGTCACGAACATACCTTGCAGCATATCGAAAATGAAAATCAGTACTTTGTTGTAAGTGGAGCAGGCTCTAAAAACAATAAGGTTGGAAAAGGAAAAGGTACGGAGTTTGCCATTGGTCAAAAAGGTTATGTGAAACTTAGATTCAGGAATTATAATGAAGCTTTTGTGCAGTACATTGTTCCTGGACAATTCGAGGACTTTTCAAATATAGCCTACGAAAAATTGATTTATTTGGAATAACTAGAAAAGTAATTAAAAGTAAATCATCTAACATCTAAAGTAATTTTAAAAGAGGCTCAAAAGAGATGGGACAATGTTACCAATATTAAAAACGAAACGATTACTACTAAGAGATTTGAAAGAAACCGATTGGGAGGCTGTGTCCTATTTGCGATCTGATCCAATGATTAATAAATATGTCCAGAGACCAGCTGCGGAAACTAAGCAAAAGGCAATAGCCTTCATTCACAAAATCCAAACTAGTGTAGCGGCAAATTCAATTTTTTATTGGTGCATAACAGAGTTTGGACAACATGAAATGTTAGGTAGTATTTGCTTATGGAATTTTTCAGAAGACAAGAGTATTGTTGAAGTCGGCTATGATTTAAATCCCATTGCACAAGGAAAGGGTATAATGACTGAAGCATTGGATACAGTAACGCAATTTGCATTTGACCATATAAAAGTCGGGTGTATAGAAGCTTTTACACATAGTGCTAATGTGCCATCAAGAAAATTATTAGAAAATAATTTATATCTACTTGTTGAAGGTAGGGTAGATCAGAACAATAGGAATAATGTTATTTATCAACGAAACAGGTAAATAGAGATGACAAAATGAACCAAAAATGGGTTTTCATAATAAGATCAATATTCTTTGATTGGAGAAAATTCATTAAGTTTAGAGAAACCCAAATAACCACAATGGATGACTCATTTAGTCACGTCATATAGTCTATTTTCTGAGTACGATGTAGAACTTTTTATTTCTGGTCACCATACACAACTTTATAACAAATTTGGTAGTCATGTCCTTATTGTAGATTCTGTACCAGGGGTCTATTTTGCAGTCTATGCACCGGCAGCTAAAAAAGTAGAAATCATTGGAGACTTTAATGATTGGAATGGACACTCCCATCAACTGAGTGTTCGATGGGACGAGTCAGGAATATGGGAAGGATTTATTCCAGGTATGGGGCACGGAGATTTATATAAATACAGAATCTACTCACATAGCGATAATAAAATTAGAGAGAAGGCAGACCCATTTTATATGACGATGATAAAAATGGCTATGGATATGAGCAAGGAGAATATCATTATGCTACATTCTCATTTTCTGGCAAGTCAGATCAAGTACAAATCACACAATCTGTTGAAGGCAGTTTTGATGGAGAACTCAAAGAATTTCAATTGAATTTTATCGGCTTACCTTTTGAAGTTGATGACATTCATGTTGATGGCGAACAAATTGAAATCGGATCACCGATCCCACGAGGATTTAGTAATCTAACAATCAGTTTAAAAAACACCTAGACTTAATAGATTAACATTCGTACAACATTTCTGATGATGCATTATTGGACGGCAAGAAAGTATATCTTAGAATGCCACAACAAAGATGAGTCATGAAATCAACTGTCGAAGTCAAGAAAGGAAAAGGTGAGATTGTATTTGTTCATGGAGCGTGGCATGGAGCTTGGTGTTGGGACAAGTATTTCGTAAAACTATTCTCTGATAAAGGCTATACGTGTATCACATTTGATTTACCGAAACACGATAAGTCAGGAAAGATTAAAGGTATAAACAAACTTACATTACATGATTATGTAAATGCCTTAAAGGATGAAGTGAACAAGTTGGATAAAGCACCAATTATTGTTGGACATTCTATGGGTGGATTGATTGTACAAAAATACCTCGAAACGGAAACATGCGAAAAAGCAGTCTTATTGGCTTCTGTTCCACCTTCAGGAGTATTGAGAACTGCATTAGAATTCTTAAAACATAGCTATGGCTTCCATAGTTTGGTGACAATGAATCTTTTTGGTTTAGTAAATACATTGGAAAAATCTAAACGAGCATTCTTTTCAATTGACATGCCTAATAAAGAAGTAGAAGAGTACAGTGAAAAACTGTGTAGCGAGTCTTTTACAGTATTTCTGAATATGCTGTATCCGAATATTAAAGTAAATAATCATTTGAAGATACCTACTCTGGTATTGGGAGCAGCAAATGATACAATTTTTACAGTCAAAGAAAACGAAAGGACAGCAAAAAAATATGGAGCTGATTTAATTATAATGGAGGATATAGCCCATGATATGATGTTAGAGGTTAAGCATGTGGAAGTAGCAAACGAAATAATAAATTGGATAGAAAAGAGTGATCTTAAAGCCTAGTCTAAGTTCCTTATTTTCCTTGCTCAATCCATTCGACGATCTTAGAATCAGTAGGCTTTGTTTTTGGTCCTATTACCTTTTCAATTAATCCATCTTCATTAATCAAGTATTTTTGAAAATTCCATTTTACTTTAGAATCAAGAACTCCATTTAAATCTTTTGAAGTCAGATACTGATAAAGAGGATGCATTTTTTTACCCTTGACAGAAATTTTAGACATCATTGGAAAACTGACACCATAATTTTTCTGGCAGAATGCAGCAATTTTTTCATCAGATCCAGGTTCTTGCATCAAAAAATTATTTGCAGGAAAACCAATTATTTCAAAATCAGTATCTCCATAAGTTTCATATAATTCCTGAAGGCCTTCATATTGTGGAGTCAGCCCACATTTGGAAGCTGTATTGACAATCATGATTTTCTTGCCTTTAAATTGGCTGAGCGAGAATGGATTACCCTGTATGTCAATAACTTCGAAATCGTGAATGGAATTTATTTGCTTTGCTTGATCTGAGTGCTTTTGACCTGTCATTGTTGAAAGTGGTGTTGTAATAAAGAATAAAAGTAATATGCTTAGTTGGGAGAATAAAAACCTATTTAATGTATGTTTAGTGGAGTTCATGTTCATTAGTGATACTGTAATTGATAATTACTAAAGTGTATTTATAACTTCTCTAGATAGGCAGTCAATTCTTCAAAACTTAAAAGAACAGTGATTTGATCATTGTTTTTCACATTATGTCTTGAAACCTGAATGCCAGAAGTCAGGATTTGTGCGTCTCCAGCGATGTCTTCCAAACGCTTTAAGTATTCTTCTATGTTCTTACCAGCTTTACCATCGTTGATGATGGTATATATGTAGTCTGGCTGAGCAAGATTACAAGCATCGCCGATGTGAATCAGTGAGGCATCCAAACCCATATTAATAACTCTAAAACCTCTTCTTTTAACCAGGTACTGAGCGAATAAAATACTTAACTCGTGGTCTTCATTTTCTGGAAGAAAAATGAGAAAGCTAGGCTGCTCACTTTGGCTTGTTTCAATTTTGTCAATTGCAGCGATGGTCTTTTGCCTGATATAAGCTCTGACGAATCTTTCGTGGGCACTATTGATGGAACCTGTTAACCACATCAGACTTAACTTATCAAGAAGCGGATAGATGATCTCCATCATGGTCGTCTCAAAACCTCGCTGATCAATGTAGGAGTTGACTATCTTATTAAATTTGAATTCATTTAACTCTAATAAAGAAAGCGTAAGAGCGTCTAATTGACTCTCATGTTTAAGGTCTACATCTGATATTTCTGCTGCTCTTCTACAAATTTCGGATTCTGCCAGTTGGGCAATCTTGGAAATCTTCATACCATGTCTATTCAAAAGTGCAATGTTTAAAACATGCTTGAGATCATCATCTAAAAAGTAACGTATATTACTATCTGTTCGTTTTGGTTGAATGATACCATACCGTTTCTCCCAAATTCTAAGGGTGTGAGCTTTGACACCCGAAATTTTTTCTATATCGTTGATTGAGTATACGACCATAGGATTCCCTAACGGGACTTAATGAATACAAAACAGAATATACATAATTATGTTTAACAATAGAGCGTTTGTTTTAAATAAAACAAGAGTATAAAACCAATATAGTATGGATAAAAAGTTGAAAATTGGGGTAGTTTGTTACCCCACTTATGGTGGAAGTGGTGTTGTTGCTACAGAATTGGGTATTGCTCTAGCTAAAAGAGGGCACCAAATTCACTTTATTTCCTACAAAAGACCAGCAAGATTGAATATGTTTTCTGAGAATATTTCCTTGCATGAGGTCAATACAGTGCATTATCCGTTGTTTGAGCACATGCCTTATGAGACTGCACTTGCTAGTAAGATGGTCGAAGTTGTGGAAAGAGAGCAATTAGACATTATGCATGTGCATTATGCTATACCTCATGCGGCAGTTGCTTTTATGGCTAAGAGCATCCTTAAGAGTAGAGGAAAGTCGATTCCAATTGTTACTACTTTACATGGTACTGATATCACACTTGTTGGGAAAGATGCTTCTTTTTCTCCGGTTGTCGAGTTTAGCATCAATGAGTCGGATGGAGTGACTGTTGTTTCGAATCATCTGAAGAATGAGACACTCGAGCGATTCAATATTACCAAAGATATCCAAGTCATCTATAATTTCATTGATTTTGAACGCTTCCGAAGAGTGGACAAAGATCACTTTAAGCAAGCCATCGCCCCAAATGGAGAAAAAATAATTGCCCATACTTCAAATTTTAGAAAGGTGAAGCGGGTAGGTGATGTGTTGCGTATATTCAATGAAATACACAAGGCAGTACCTTCCAGATTGTTATTAATTGGAGATGGTCCAGAACGAAGTAGTCTAGAAGTTTTATGTCGGGAATTGGAATGCCACGATTCAGTCCGATTCCTTGGCAAACAAGATGCAGTTGAAGAATTGTTGGCTTTAGCTGATCTGTTTTTGATCCCATCTGAAAATGAAAGTTTTGGTCTTGCAGCTCTTGAAGCAATGGCATGCGAAGTACCTGTGATTTCATCAAATATTGGAGGATTACCTGAAGTTATTCAGCATGGTGTTAATGGGTTTTTGGAGAATGTTGGTAATGTAGATGCAATGGCAAACCACGGGATTAACCTATTGTCAAATGAACAAATGCACCTACAATTTCGGAAGGCCTCTTTGGATAGAGCAAAAGATTTTCATATCGATTCTATAGTACCAATGTATGAGTCATTCTTTTGTCAGTTGATACAATGTGATGCTGGTGTGCATGCTTAAAGAGGCTCCCTGTCAATGCCCGATATGGGTTGACAGTTTTATTTAAGCAGTTTGATTAGTTTTGAAGTTGAAGTTTTGATTTTTACTACCTATTAATGACAGACCTTACATTCTTTCTTGGTTTTATTTTCACCCACCAGAATGCCTGCATCATTTAATTTATAATCACAGCAATCCATATAGCCTTTCATAACTAATTTTCTACCACGCTGTACATGAGATTTCAAAGTAGGAAGAGCAAGCTCCAATTCAGCTGCAGCTTCCTTTTGCTTCATGCCTTTAATATCGACGAGGTAAATTGCCTTCTTATACTGATATGGTAGATTTGCAATAATGCCTTGTAAACAATCTTTAGGACTATGATCACTTGTTGCTTCTTCATCAATTTTCTGATTTTCTGTCAGAACAGCTAATGAATCAGATTTGGACTTTCTATAATGATCCATTAAGTTATTGTATGAAACGGTATGCAGCCAAGCTCTCACATTAGAAATCTCTTTCCCTTTCTGAATTTCTATTTGTAATTTCAGAAAAGAATCCTGAATGATATCCTCGATCAAACCAGCATTCTTTTCTTTTGAAAGCAAGTACTTCCGCAATGCTAACACATGTGCAACATACATTTGTGAGACAAACTGGACTGTTTCAGTACTTGACATATGGTGATAACAGTAGTTGCTTACCGATTAGTTCTAGCAACTGCAATTTTCGCAAGTGCAATTGGTACAAGTACAATCCTGGCAACTTCCTGATTTGCAAGCCTCGCAATCGCAGTTACATTGATTCTTATTTGTCATCATATTCAATTTAGTCATTGTGAATTAATTTTCACCCGTATGACGGGAAGGAGGGCAAAAAGATGCAAAACGGGTAATTTTTTTTGTGAATGCTTCCAGCTTGGGGCAAATT
>CAYNMW010000077.1:13984-20652 GCA_964398295.1 uncultured Saprospiraceae bacterium
AGAGCTTTACTTGTATTTCTTCATATACTTCCAATTCCTAGGCTTCTCTTCAGCCAGCCATTCGATTGCAGTATTGATTCTTTTATCTCTGGTAGTTTCGGTTTTCGCTTCTGCGATCCATTCTGCATAATCTTTCTTGTTAGAAGGACTCAATGATGTAAAGAATGTATTGGAAGCTTTGTGTTTGTTTAATGCCTCCTGGAATTTTGAATGAATGGTATAGTCGCTTGCTTTTGAAGGTTTCTTTGGGACTTTTATCCCTTCATCATTCAATCTCATTGCTTCATGGATGTAATTGATGAATATTTTTTTTGGTGGTAAATCGTCTAAAGAGGTGATTTTACCAAACTGACCCATCGCTGTTTTTCCAACTTGTTGCATGATCTTGTCTGGATCTTTCATGATATCTCCTTTCCAAAAAGTAAATGAGCAATGTTCTTTAAATGCAGCCATGCTGCATAGATTGCCTTTGTACATAAAATGGGGAAATAACCACTTTATTTTTTCTTCACAATCTGGACAAGCTTCGTGTACAATGGAACGAATTTGCTTTAATATGGGTTTAGCAAAGGGTTGGGCACTTGCTATGTATTCGTCTGTGTTTGTTGCTTTTGCCATCTTGATCTGTGTTAAATTTGTCAAAAATTAATCATTTTGTTAGATAAAGGATGTTTTTAGACATATTAAGATCATTATTAATTAATACATTTGCACAAAATTCACAAAAACGTACATGGCTAAATCTCAGCAAACATTCAACAAATCAGAAAGAGAGAAAAAGAAGCAAAAGAAACAGAAAGAAAAAAGAGAGCGCAAAGCTCAACGTAAAATGGAAAAGCAAGAAAGGGGTAAACTTTCTTTTGAACAACAAATAGCCTACGTAGATCACCAAGGAAATTTAGTAGACACACCACCAGATCCTACCAAACGAAAAGAAATCAAAGCTGAGAACATTGTTCTTGGTGCAACTCGTGAACAACTCAGTTCAGGTAGCGAGAAGCGAATCGGCAGAGTAAAATTCTTCAGTGAGGATAAGGGTTATGGTTTTATCATTGATAGTGAAACCAAAGAAGAATTGTTTGTACACATCAAACAATGTTTGTACAAGCCTGAGGTTAATGACATTGTAAGCTTTATTGTCAAATCAGGAAACCAAGGTCCTGTAGCTGCAAAAGTTACCAAAACAAAGTAGGGTCCTTTTACATCAAATATTACATGGTAATTGAATCTTAAGTCCAAAGTACTTTAGTGCCTTGAGTTTAGGTAAATAGCGAAGTTCAATTATTCTGACGTTCTCGTATATACTCTTTGGCTTTCTTTTTACTTGTACTCTTGTCAACATACGAAAAAAGCGTTTCAGCTTCTTCTATATCTGGACGTTGAATAGCTTGATATAGTTTTTGAAAAACAAGTATTCCAATACTTTCGCTGACTTTCTCCTTTCCTAGCATTGATTCAAATAGAGATCGGTTCTCAATCATATATTGGAACTGCTTGGACGTGGTGTTGTCAAGAAAATCGAACACAAACATGATATTCTTTTTAGTTGACCAATCTTGTTGAGTGTCGAGGTACTGTTCTACAGTCTCCTTATGCGAACCATCACTCAATTGTGTCAGTCTGAAGTAGGCTTCTTCATATAATATTTCCGGAGGAAGTTCATCTCCTTCGCCTAAGGTGTACAAAATCTTCTCGTTTGGATCCTCACTGTAATAAGGATCATTGATTGCTGGGGTAGGCACGAGCACATTGGCTCCAGATCCTTCATCCTTGGCAAGCATCATGTCATCGGTAATTTTAATTTTATCAACCGTCGTTGCTTCATCGTCTAATAGTCTTGAATCCGAAGATGCTTGAGGTTTTGATTGAGCCAGTATATAATCTTTAGGTGTATTCATAGCTCTGGCAATATTTACCAATTCTTGAGCCGTAAGTAGTTTGTTATCTGACCTAAACATGAGTTGTCCGTTTTGATCTAAAATGAGAAGGGTAGGCAAAAAGAAGATGTCATATTTTTGACTAACTTGTTTTTTTACCTCACTTTCTGTACCCATGTCGATGCGCACATTGATGAAATGATTATTCATGTAAGTTGCTAACTCAGGATCTCTGAATATTGGTTCCATTATTTTGCATGGGCCACACCATTCTGCCCATGTATCGATGAATACTAGTTTGTTTTCTCTTTCGGCCTGTTGTAAAGCTGTGTCGAAAATATCATTTCGGAATACAATAGACTGAGAAAACCCCACATCCAACAAGAGGAAGATCAGACAAATTAATGTCAAAAGGGTTTTCAATGTAGGTGTCATCAATTGGTGAATGATTACAGTTTATATCTATTGCGATTCCAAAAATTGGATGAGGCGATCAACTTTTTTAGGTGAATCACCATTTTCTTCAGCCATTTTCTTCGCTAATTTTGCTTGGTTAATTGCTAAGCCTGTTTTTTTGAGGCGATGTAATGTGCTCGCATAATCTACTCTTCCATCTACCGAATCATTAAGCTCTAATGAACGTTCATAAGATGCAAGTATTAGGTTTTGAGCTTTTGCATTTGACTTATAATTTTGAGCCAGATGCTGACCTTGTTCCAACAATTTATCAGCATCATCCTTAATTATTTTTTTCGTATAGTCTTCCGTTCTTTCTAAATATAGGTCTACCTTGCCAACTCCTTCAAAGTAATCCATATCCGATTTGATGTCGAATGCTTTGTAAACAGATTTTGCATTCTTTTTCATTTTCTCTTTTGCACGTTTCAATAAATCTTCACTTTCATACTCTACTGCTTTTACAACAGTTTTACAACATGCCTTTTCTATTTGAGCAACGACAATTTCTTTGCCTTTGATTTTGTCCAATGTTGATCTATGTGCTAACATCATGTCAAAAATTCTTGAATCTGAATCAGTGGCAGCTTCAAATAAAAACGCTGCTTTTTGTTCATTTGTAATGTCTGGATTTGATCTTAGGTAGTCGTTTGAAATTTTCAAGCTGGGTTTCCCAACTTTATTGAGTGCTGTTATATAGTTCAATACCAAATCATAGTCTCTGTTGCCAGCTTCATATTGTTTTGCAAAACTTCCGCTTCTATCATCTTTACGCATTGCCAATTCTGCCAACTGAATGATGCCATTTGCATCTTTTGCACCTGTTGCCTTATGAACAACTTCACCTTCGCCATTGATAAACAATAAGGTTGGATAAGCCGATACAGGATATTTATTTCTGAATGTAAGTCCTTGACCTTTCTCCATGTCGATTTTCATGTTGATGAATTGCTCATTGAAAAAATCACCAACTTTTGCATCCTTGAATGTTGTTGCTGCCATTCGTTTACACGGACCACACCAAACTGCATAAGCATCTACAAAAACAAGTTTACCTGTCTTTTGTGCCATTTCAAATGCCTCCGCATATTCGCCGTCAAAAAACTCAATACCTTGTGCATGTGAGTTGTGTGAAAAGAGAATCACACCAACAAAAACTATACATCGAATGAAACCTTTCATAGTATCTTGATTTGCTTGTATAAAAAGAGAAACGCTTTTTAAAACTCTGATATTTCGAAAACTCTGAATATCAAGTATCTAAGTAACCAAAGATATGATTTATCTGATTGAAATTCCCTAAAGAAATGTTACCGTTGTATTGATTTGTTCTGTAGAAGTCATCTTAAGTTTCAACACTTAAGGTACATCCAATTATGCTTGTTATTAGGATTTGAGTATCAACAGTTCATAAAGATTAGCTGTTAAGATTCGAGCTTATAGATTTTAAACATACTCAATCAGATTTTAGATGATATACTGGTAAGCCCGGAAGCATGTTACAAGTGGGGAATTATTATTCATGACCCATTGTCGTTCTGGACTGATAAGAACATGATTCTATTTCATAGATAGCGAAGTCGAGGGATTAGTTCTTCAACATTTTCATACCAATGTTCAGCAAGTCATCCATCATATTACCATCCCCATCTTGATCAAGTAATTTACCCACGATATTTCCTAATCCTCCACCACTTTGTTGTTGCTGCTGGTTTTGACCACCACCTAATAAAATACTTGCTAGACCACCAAGATCTAAACCATTAGATTGCTTCTTTTGTCCAACCACACCCATCACAACAGGTGCAATCAATTGCATCAATACGCCTGATTTAAAAATGTCAAGACCGCTCATTTGCGCAATGATTTGAGCTGCTTCAAGTTGTTTATTGCCTAATAAATGAGAGACAATCCCATCGCCATTCATTGTTTTTGGATTGTTTACTTTGTGTTGTCCAGTAAGTGTCCCTAGCAGATTACCTAAGATGCCTCCATCGTGGTCGCGCTCAAGAGCGCTCATCAAGCCTCCTCCAGTGTTCTGATTACTCGCACTTCGAGAGATAGCACTTAGCAAAAGTTCTGAAATGCCTTGGCTAGCAGCTTTCACTTGATTTGGGTTGCTCGCCCCGATTTGTTTAGCTAACTGCATGATGACATTATCATTAAGCTGCCTACTGACTTCATTGATTAAATTACTCATTGTAGAATTTAAGATTTATATTATTTGACTCAAAATACAAATAGAAATCGAGTATCCTTTCCTTCCACAAGCTCAGGACAAGTTTTTTGTTCCGAATGACAATGTTTTAAAGGAGATTCAGACTGGCTCAGTCATTTCTAGTTGTGTTATCACATAAAGAAAAATGAATAGTTCTGAGAAAAGTATGCTAGCTTTATTTGGAAGAGGAATAGCTTTATAATCCTTTTGACGCAATCACAGATCAAACAATCGACATGTTTCTTAATCATATTTTTAGTTCGTAAATAATCTACTCAGTCAATATCATCAAATCTAACTACTTTTAAATTAGTATGGAATTGTTTATCTTGTTGATGGTACAAACTTTATGATCAACTATAAAAAATACCTGATTTATGAACAACTCAATGTTTTCTCGATTTGAGATTATTATTTTATTGTCCTTTCTGTGCTATACTTCCTTAACTCAACTGCATTCACAGTGTTGGCAGTCCAATATTATATCCGATCAATCGTCTGCTTCTATGTACTTTCAACCAGCTCAAATAAGTTGTGATGGTTCTACTGTGGTTTGGGAAGGAGATGTTGCTGGAGTTCGAACCGTATTCAAAAATGGCGTCGCTTTAGCTGCCCCTATGTCTACTAGAAATTCTTGGCCACAAGTGAGTTGTGATGGTTCTACCGTCGTTTGGCAAGGAATCGTTGCAGGTGTCACAACCATATTTAAAAATGGAGTTGCATTACCTGCTCCCATGTCAACTGGTAATTCTTATCCACAAGTAAGTTGCGATGGTTCTACTGTCGTTTGGACAGGGAGTGTCAATGGTGTCTTAACCATATTTAAAAATGGAGTTGCATTACCTGCTCCTATGTTTACAATTGAAAATTTTGGTCCAAATGTAAGTTGCGATGGTTCTACTGTGGTTTGGACAGGAAGAGATGACTTTTTTAATGGGACTATATATAAAAATGGGGTCGCTTTAACTGCTCCTTTGTCTGATCACAATTATAGCCCACAAGTAAGTTGTGATGGTTCCACTGTCGTTTGGGAAGGAGATGTTGCGGGAGTTAATACTATATTTAAAAACAGTGTCCCTTTCTCTAATCCTTTAAATGCTCAGTTTTATGATCCAGATCTAAGTTGCGATGGCTCTACTGTCGTTTGGACAGAATCCGTCGGAGGAGTAAGTAACATACTTAAAAATGGTGTCCCTATATCATCTCCTACACCTACTAAAAACTTTGACGCACAAGTAAATTGTGATGGTTCTACTGTCGTTTGGGTTGCAGAAATCGGGGGGTTCAATGGAGCAAGGACTATATATAAAAATGGAGTCCCTTTACCTACTCCTTTTTCAAGTTTCAACTTTGAACCACGAATAAACTGCGATGGTACTACTGTCGCTTGGATAGGAATTATTGATGATGTTCGAACTATTTATACAAATACTGATTGTTCTCTACCATGTTACACAGATGTAACTCATGGAAGTGAATCTCATCTGCAAACAATAGAAAGTGGTGCAATGCAATATGAGTCATCAACCTGGATCGCTACAGGAGATGCAACACTTATACAAACTGGAGCAGATATCAGATACAATGCTACTTCTTATGTTGAATTAAATAGCACTACAGACTATGAGTTTGTAGTTGAACCTGGTTCACATTTTCATGCGTTTATTGATGGTTGTACTACTACGCCATTACAAGTATCTGGAGGGGAGAAATAATCTTTATTACAGGAATCTCATCGGAGTATCAAGAAGAGACATTTACAATAACTGCACAAGACGTATAACTATAGTTGAGACTGTCATTCCGAGCGAAACAACGTGGAGTCGAGGAATAGACTTTTACATGTAACACTAATTTCGACCATGTGGAGAAATCTAATTACACAGCCGAATTTTGAGATTTCTCCGCAAGGTCGAAATGAAATTTACATCCATTTATCCATCCCTCGACTGGCGCTCGGGATGATAAAGCTTCGACTAGGGTTGGATGACAATATTCCAATGGATGGAAAAATCATGAATGATCAGAAACTCTTTGTTACTAAGACAACTCAGACTTTACATTAAATAAACTATAAAGCACTATTATCTATGACAATTAAGTGTTCTTGATCTTCA
>CAYNMW010000078.1:0-20502 GCA_964398295.1 uncultured Saprospiraceae bacterium
AAGAATAACTATCGACAACAATAGGTGATGACAGCATATCTCTCCTACCTTCGAAAGACGCTGCATACCATTATCCGAACAACTGTCGACTACACAAAAAAAGCAAGCCAAATATTTTGACTTACTTTTATAAGAGATTTTCAAATGGATTATTACTGTTTATAAAATAATAAACTGCAATGTATAGAGATATGAGAAGCGTTCATTTTGTGTACTTCTTTCAGAAAAGAAATAGCTCACTTTAAGGTGTCTTTTGTAAGCAACGAATACTCATTCCTTGATTATTAAATTCTGAAGCTATATCAATTATATTATTGATAGATGACAACGATGCACGCACTGCATTGTTTCCTGCTGAAGATGTAGATGACCAAAATTTAGCTTGATCAAATTGGCCTCCATATGCTGTTGCTGCTCTAAATCCTGAAGGTAATATGTTGAAACCATAGAAATCGATTTCTGTGCCACCTGCACTAGAAGAAGAATTCCAGCCTGCAAGCATTGCTTTTAAAGCGACTGCTTCTTTACCTGCAAATGAGGGAGTGTTACCTGCAAGCCAGCTAATTAGATCCAGCCAATCTTGTTGCGAAGGAACTGAATATCCAACAGGACAGACGTTTTTAGTATTTTTGACAACTTCGTGTGAATACAACTTACCATAAGTAGGCGCAAACAAAGGATTATTATTATAATCAAAAACCCATTCAGAATTGGCTGGTGTTGTGATATTTGCAATTGCATTGCCATTTGGGATAGGCGTGCCATCATTATACTTTGTGGCTCTGAGGTTTTCTGTCATCCAACAGTATTGCGTACCTGCAATTCCAAAAGTATAACAAAAGGTCCCGTAAGTATTGCCTTCTGGGTCAGAAATGCTTGTGAGTTGTGCCACGCTTATTCCAGGAATGATGACATATTTTCCATTACCTAAATAAAGACGGTCTCCTTGTTCAGAGACATGTGGTAATTGTAAAAACCCTGTATTCAATAAGTCAGATTTTGACGGCAATTCAAACCATTCAACTCCGTCACTGTAAGCAATAGATTGATTTGTGGTGTTAAATAGAACCTGACCTTGACTTGCGGTGATCATTTTTTTCTCCATGGCATCGAGCCTTGGTAAAACAATACCTTCTGGCTTTAATTCGAGATCATTTAGTACTTGAGCAATGCAAGAAAATGCCAAGTGATTAAATAGAATAATCAATGATAATTTTAGAAGTGTTTTCATAATGAAGTTTATTTCTTTTTAAGAAAATTTATGTTTAACAAGATTGTAAAATGACAGGATTGGTTATTGTGAAGTTTCCAGGACATGTGCCACCAAATTGAAATTGTTGACAAATTAAATTGCCTAAACAATCGTAATATGAGATTGTACCATCTGATACCAAACAGAAATCTGTAATCTGGTAAATGCAATCTCCATTATAGGTATATTGAGTAATTGCAAAATTTGGATTTCCAACAAATGGAGATAAAAAAGGCAAGTCTGCTAACGGATCATCTGGACAGCAGTCCTCACATCCGTCAAGAAAAGCAGCGACCATTCCACCTGGTTGGACATTAAATGGTGGAAGGGACACAACACCTTGTCCACCGTTATACATAACATCTCCAGTATTCGTAATTGTAGATTGAGTTGTGATTTTTCCATGTGCTTTGTAATAAACAGGACCAGTTTCTGTTTTTGTAACTAGTAAGTCATCATAAATACAACAAGACTGTACTGATCCAATAAAACATTCCCCAACAGTGATTAACTGACAAGCTCCATTGTCTTCTTTCAGTTTATGAAAATCACTTATCAGGCCGGCATTCCCTAAAGAATGCCAAGCTACACCATCATGCCAAGCTAAGTTGCCAACAGGCACGCCACCTAGATGAGTCACTCCAACTCCACCAACAATAATATGACTCCCAAATAACGCAACATCGTTTAGAGCTGAGTATATACCTGGTGCAGCTGTTGCCCCAGTTCCAATATTGCTCCAGAAAGCTCCAGCGATATTGTATTGGGCGACATGCTTCGTTCCAGGCACATTAGCCATTTCATCAAAATTACCAACAACAACAATGCGATCATCTTCATGGTCAACATTAAAAATACCGTCGTAGAAAAAATCAGGAGCAGATTTTTTAAATTGAAATGCAGGACTGAGGTTTTGCCAGGTGCTGCTTACGGAATCCCAATAAGAAAGATAATTCACCTCGACAGTCCCATTACTCTCTTCTTTAAAGATCATGGGTTGATTCAAATATTCACCAACTAAAAAATAGCGCTCCAAAGAAAAACCTGGGAATGAAGAAGAAGGGTGGCTTAGCACATTCCAAATTGTACCATCAAATTGATGCAAGACATGAGAAGTTTTGCCTGAGGGTAAATTTGTTAAAAACGCAACGAATAAAGACCCATCAATGTTGAGCATTTCCGGCAGGTTCCATGTATAGGCATGATTACCTGCAGGTCCCGATAGCAGAGGAGTAGGAACACTCCTTTCTAAGCCCCAAAACCTGCCATTGTATTTGTATAAATAGCTTTGACTTATGGTAGCGCTATAGGCATATATATCACCTTTAAATGTTTCAACTTCAAGAACATTATCTTGAACTGGTGTTGAAGAAAAATTAGATACTGAGACGCCGTCATAACTAACTATCTGTGGCAATCCTTCAAAACCACCTACAACAATTTGATTTGCATAACTTGTTACACTAGATCCGATACAAGCAATATCCAAGGGGACGAATTCAAAACATTCTGGGATGCCGCAACTGGTTTCTTCAATATTGATGGTTTTTAGAATTTCTAGCTCACAAGGATTATCACATAGCGTTCTTTCTACAATAATTTTTATATCGAAAACTCCATAGTGTGGAAATACAAAATTTAATTGTTGATTGGTTCCCGTTGCTTCATAAATACCATCACAGTTTATATCTAAATGAATCAGGTCTGTCGGCTGTATGCCGCCAACGTTAATCTTTAGCAAGTCATCAAATACATTGCAGCTCATATTAATGCTTGAAACTGACTGCTGAAACACTTGACAATCAGGACAGCAATTCCCAAAATTCAAATTGGAAACTATTTCAGTTCCTGTTATTGTAACAGCATGGCTACCTGGAGTTATAGGAAAGGTTTGTGAGTAACCGTTCGGTAATGGTGTTTGTTCCTCAACCGAGTAGTTGCCGGGATTATTAATATTGAAAAAATAATACCCACTTTGATCTGTTGTTGTAGTTGCTATTGGATTGCCTAAGCCATCTTTCAAGACAATTACCCAGCCAGCAGCAGTTTGTTCATTCGAATCTTGAACACCATCACAATTCTCATCGATGAATTTATATCCAGAAATAAATGCACCATTATTACAACAATTGCCGACAGACAGTACTGGAAGGTCTGCGACTAGTTGTCCATTAATATTTAATCCCATTGGGCTCCCTGAATTGTCGTTGATGACTTCTGCTCGTAGAATATAGGTGCTATTTGCTAAGAGGGTAATGCTATTGATAGTGCCATCATCCTCAGGTGGATTTCTAAAATTGGAAACTACTGTAGAATTGTAACTTGACAATGTGAGTCCAGGGCCTAAACCTGGACCCAACAATTTAAGGGTAACTTGATTGTCGACATGAATAAGGTCTTGAAAACTAACTGTTGTATTGGATCCACAAACGCATAGTTTGCGTTCAAAAACATATGGTGTAGATGCAGGTGTTGCTTCATTAGAACCAGATAATGGAAAAGCAGAAATATATTTAGACGGGGGACTTAAAATTGGTGGCATATCATCCCATGCACTATTTGTATTAATAACAAATGCAGGCGAACCAAGATTGACAGGTCCATTATTTGTCGGTGCTCCTGTTAATATCCACAAAGGATCTTGAACGACTGTCGTTGATGTTGATGAATTCAAGGGAATTCCTGACACAGGGTCAATTGCAGTACTAAAATTTATAGTATCCGTTAAACAAGAAGATGGAGTACATTGATTAATTGTAACATTTAAAAATGAGAAATACATTAAGACGATGAGTAGATGGAATTTGTTCATGACAGCATATTTTGAAACTCAAAACTACTGTTCATTTATAGTCTGATATCGGTCAATTGGATGATCGGTAAAGATGATACAACCAACGGTTTATATTTTTCAATCTAGCGCAACATAATTTTTGAAAGGACTTCCTGTAGAAATTCTTCTCTCCTTCTTCTCGCTAGTGGAACAAGACTATTGTCATCCATTACGATTGTCCCTTCTTTTAAATATCGTGAAATATAGTTTTTGTTTATTAAATGTGATTTGTGAGAAGGGTAAAATTCATAATTCTTAAGCAGTTCTTTAAATACTCCTATATTATAAGAGCTGATCAATTCTTTACCAGTTTTTAAGATGACCTTTGTATACTTGTTCCATCCTTCGCATCTGATGATATCAGAAATAAGAATAAACTCGTAAGCATCATTATTGGGTACCGCAACCTTAGTTTTTTGATTTCCTACATTGTTGATGTTATATTTTAATACATCGTAGTTTTTCAATAACTCGCTTTTTGATATTCTTGCCTTGGCCTTTTCACAAGCAGTAACTAAATCGTCAGTTTTTACTGGCTTCAACAAATAATCAACAGCGCTTACTTTAAGTGCATCGATTGCATATTCATTGAATCCAGTAACAAAAATTATTTCGAAAGAAATTGGATTTATTTTATCTAGCAGTTCAAATCCTGTACCGCCAGGCATGGCTATGTCAAGAAATATGATATCTGGATCAAATTCATTGATCACTTGTTCAGCTTCGACTACATCACTAGCCTCGCCTACAACTGTAATGTCCGTACAAAAATCAATGATTTTAATTTTTAATACTTCTCTTAATTTGATTTCATCATCAATTATAATTGCTTTATACATCTTGAATAATATTGGAAATTGTTTAAAATCTTTTTTCTATTTCTAGCCAAAGGTCAAAGTGACATGAGTACCTAAAGCCTTATTTTTTTCATATAAGTCTACTATTTTTACATCATATTGTTGATCTGAATTGCTTGATAATAATTCTATTCGCTCTTGAACAATATTCATTCCTCTAGATTTATGTTTGGTCTTCGATAATTCTTTTGAGGCTAATCTTCCAATACCATTATCTTTAATTTCACAAATTAATTCTTCCTTTTCATCCTTAAATTCAATAGCCAGTATACCTTTTCTTGATTTCAAATGATACAAACCGTGATTAATTGCATTTTCAAGAAATGGTTGAATGATCATAGACGGAATTTCCGAAGTCATATCAACTGAGTCATCTATATTTAATGTATAATTAAACTTTTCATCAAAACGAAGAAGTTCAAGTTTGAGATACATCTGCAACATTTTGATTTCATCCTTAAGCATAACAAAATCATCCTTGGCTGAATCCAGAATAGCCCTCATTAATTGTGCAAAGTCAGACAAATATTCTTCTGCAAGATGAGTGTCTTGTTTTTGTATATGATACTGTATAGAGCCTAGCGCATTAAAAATAAAGTGGGGATTCATTTGAGCCCGTAGCGCAGAGTGACGCATAGCATCTAATCTGTTGTTCAAATTTTTAATCTTCTCCTTTTGCTTTTGAAGTCTAGCGTCAATCAATCTATAGATGGCGTATACAAGCAAGGCCATTAAAAATCCAATTATTATATATAACCCAAAGGCCTTTACAAAATTGTCTTTTTGGATTAGTATCTTTTCACTTTTAAGAAAAGGTGAACTGATTAATAGATTACTTTTAGTTGTTCGTAGATTAACCGAGATTTTGGCTTTATCAGGAGTGATAGTTTTATCACCAATTTGGAGTTTATTTAAAAAAAATTGATCTTCATTAGATATTGAGCGATACATGGCATAATTCGAATAATTAATCTCACAACTGTCAACACCATAAGGGAGATTAAATGTATTGTTGTGAATTTTTTGACTTAATGTTTTCCCTTCTTGGTAATATGTAATTTCTTCAGGGACAAGTGTCATATTGTTTCTGTCGTAAACTATATCAGTATCAATCTTACTGAGTCCATTGATTGTGCCTATGTAAACATATTTACCATCAAATGAAAATGAACCTTGATTCAAATCTATAGATGTTAACCCATCTTCCTTTCTAATGTTTTTAATCACATTAAACTGCTTGTCTAAAATTGAAATCCCTTTTAAGGTACACACCCAAAAATGTTCTTTTATATATCTTATCGTTACTGCCGTATTATCTAAAAGACCGTCTTTGACTTTTATTGTTTTAATGACTTCATTATTTTTCAATATTGTCAAACCACTATTGTAAACGCAAAATACATCATGTTGCCCTTCACTAACATGATCAATAATTTCGGAATTAAATATTTCTTCTATTTCAAAATATACGGACTCTGGTGATTTATGATTAGTCCGTAGTTCATACATTCCCTTATTTGTAATAACCATATAGTGATCATTGTTGCTAACGATCTTTCTGACGAGATTACCAATTTGAGGTATTTCTATTTCTTTAATTACGTTAAATGTCAAAAGATCTATAAAATGGATAATCGGAATTCCATTCCTTGAACCTCCAACTAAATAGGTTGTGTCATCTTGTTTGCAAAATGAATTAGCCCGTGAGCCCAATTTTAGATTTTTTAATTCGTCAGCAAATTTCCATAGCCACAAATCATTATCAGAATTTCGAGAAGCCGCAATCAATAGATCTAAGTCGTGATCATAATGACCGAAAAAATTTGCTGGAAAAGAATTTGGATATTCATCATTTGGGAATACTTTATTTACCTGGCCATTTTTATATTTATAAACGCCACTGGTCTCTTTGGCAAAATATATGGCTTTCTCTTTTGGCCGATAAAATGTCCACCAAAGTACTTTTCCTAATTTGCCTTCTTTTAGGTTTTTATCATAGAAGATCTTCTCTACTTTGCTACCGAAGGATTGATAAATTAAGCCTTCATATGTGGCTAGTAAGATTTCATTCTTGAAATTCTCTCCATAGTAGTCTATAATAGTATTCACGACATTTGTTGTATGAGAATAGTCAATCATTTCATTACCCGTGAATAAATGCATGTGCTTAATCCGTCTTTGGTCATCACTCAACCCAAGAAGTGCTTGTCCCAATGTGTCATGTCTTAAATGTGCATATCTTCCTTGAAGACCTGTGTCTTCGATCTCTTGTATGCCTTCCACAGAATATACTTTGCCCGATTTTAAAAATAAGACCTTCTGATTCGCAATACCTATTAGGTCCTTAACATCCTCAATAGACGTGCTCCTGAATGAATCTGTTATCCTTAATGTATTTAAATTGTCTAAATAGTATAGGTACCCATTGTTGAAGAAAACTTTAATTGCATCTTTTTCTAATTCAAATTTATTGTCTTCAGTGAGGATTGAATGATCAGTCGTATCGACTACTAAGTATTCTCCATTTTGGAAATATGATTTTTCATTTTGGGATAAAGCTTCTTTAGTTACGTTGAAGGTATTTGTATTAATTGTAAACTCATGATTTGAGCCCAGTAAACTAATATTTCCATTGTTTAAATAATTGATTTCATTGATTGAATCAAAAGGAATTGTTTTGAATTCTTTTATTGGTTGGAAGTCTCTGCCATTGTAAAACTGAACTCCTTTATTATTAAAAATCCAAAATCTACCTTTTGAATCCCGAATGATTTTAGTGACAATCCGTTCACTCAGCCCATCCAACACAGAATAATGTTTAATGAAAGTTGATTCTTGCGTATATGATGTTTTTGGAGTGAATAAATGCAATGCAATTAGACCTACGAATAGAATGATCGTTTTGGTGGAAGCTTTGTTCATTAAGCAAAAACGCGCATGTAAAAATCAAATAGCCCTATTTATATAGGGGCATAACCTTTTAAAGGTACGCAATGCAAGTATATCTAGTAGGTATAATTAGAGTTTCGGTGGTTTTGAACCGATTAACGGTTACACTTTATTGCTTTAAGTGGCACTTTTGATCTCAAAACTACTCGTAACCGTTGCTGCCTTTCCCAGCATCAAAGAAACAGAACAATATTTTTCCAATGACATATCAATGGCCTGCTTAACCTTATTTTCTTTTAAATCTCCATAGCAGATATAATGCATATGGATATCAGTAAAGACTCGAGGAATTTCTTCTCTTCTAGTCCCCTTTACTTCTACTTTAATGTCGTCCAGAGGTTGGCGCATTTTCTCCAAAATCATTACAATGTCAATCGTACTACATCCTGCAGCTGCCATCAATACGGATTGCATTGGACCTACTGTATTGCCATCGCCACTCAATTCTAGTGAGTGACCTTCTTCATTGGTGCCTTTAAAATGTTTGGAATCATTGAGTCTTTCGAGCGTAACTTTCATGTTGAATATTTATGCAACTGTTTCGTCAACAGGAGCCAACTTAACAATTAATCCATCTAATTCGTTTGTAATTGGAAGTTGACAACTTAATCTGGAATTGTCCTCAACAAAGAATGCCTGATCAAGCATATCCTCCTCGTCATCCGATGCTTCTGGCAATTGATGATCGGAATTAATATAACAATGACAGGACGCACATAGAGCCATTCCACCACAAGTACCTTCTACTGGCAATTCTGAAGCTTTACAAATTTCCATCAAATTGAAATTCATATCTGTAGGCGCTTCCAGCTTATGTTCTACATCTTCTCTGTCAATGACAGTAATTGAAACAATATTATCTTCCATTTATTTATTCAAATCCATTTACCCCAGCTACAGTTGTGTATTTAAAACTCAATTTAGCATCAGGATATATATATTTAAATGCAGATTGGACCATTAATGTTCCCTCATGAAATCCACATAGGATCAATTTCAGTTTTCCAGGATATGTATTGATATCTCCAACGGCATAGATTCCAGGTACATTGGTGCTATAATCACTGGTATCTACTTCTATAGCACTGCGAGTAATATTCAACCCCCATTCTGCTATTGGTCCAAGTTTTGGTGTCAAACCAAACAACGGAATAAAGTAGTCTACGTCTTTTGTAAATTCACCTTCAGCTTTTGACTTCACCACAACTTGATTCAATACACCATTTCCATTTACACCGATCGCTTGTGCTTCTGTGATTAAATTCACCTTTTTGGCTTTGGCTAACTCCATGACCTTATCAACACTATCTAAGGCACCTCTAAAAGATGTACGTCTGTGGATTAAGGTTATCTCACTTGCCACATCAGCAAGCTCGATAGTCCAATCCAGAGCAGAGTCACCACCACCAGCAATCAACAATTTCTTATCTCTGAATTTTTCAGGGTCTTTCACCATATATTCAACACCCTTCTCTTCGAAATTTGCAATTCCTTCAATAGGCGGTTTACGTGGTTCAAAACATCCAAGTCCTCCTGCAATACAAATGACAGGAGCTTCGATCTGAGTACCCTTGTTTGTGGTTAAGCGATATTTTTTTTCTTCAATCTTTTCGATACTTTCTGCTCGTTCCCCTAAAGTAAAGCCAGGATTGAACGGAGCAATTTGTTCCATCAAATTATCAACTAACTCTCCAGCAAGGATGCTTGGATATCCTGGAATATCATAGATTGGCTTTTTGGGATAAATCTCACTCAATTGACCACCTGCAATTGGTAGTGCATCCACCAAATGACATTTTAATTTTAACAACCCAGCTTCAAAAACGGTGAATAACCCACATGGACCTGCACCAATGATTAATATATCTGTTTGAATCATAATCTTAAATAATTGACAAAATTAACGCTAATTCCTTATAAATGTATACCGCACTCTGTTTTAGATTTACCAGCCCATCTTCCTGATCTTCCTTCTCCTTTTTTTGTGCAGTTGGTGCAACCGACAGAATCATATCCTTCTAATTTCATAGGATGAATCGGGATATCATTATCAGCTAAATACATATCAAACTGAGAAGCTGATGTATCTATGTTTGGATGCATTTTGATGATGTTATTGCGACGTTCAAAAATGCTTAGGTTTTCACGGAAAGGTGTAGAATTCATCAAGAGTCCGGAAATCCATATTTTCTTATCTGATTTATAAGGATCAAAAGGTTTGATCTTATGTAAGTCACAACATTTGTCAACATTCGATTCCCAAAGTCTGGACTCTCTAGCCATGGTATTATCTTCTACGTCTGGTAGAATATTGACAATTGTCAAACCAAGAATTTCTTTTAGAGTGTTTTTGTATTCGATTGTTTTGGGGAATAAAAATGTTGTATCGATAAAATGAATGGGATGACCGGGTGCCGCCTTGCTGACCATACTCATTAATATTCCAGAAGTTGTGCCAAAAGAGGATGTCACCAATATATCCTCATGGTCAAAATCTTTAAAGACTTGTTTTATTCGCTGGATAGGATTGAGATTTTTGTAATGCTCATTCAACTCCTCTACATTAATGCCGTCTGTTTTCTTTTCTACTGCTATCATTTAATTATTCGACTAGTGATGATGTAATGCGGTTTAGTTCTTTCACTTTATATTCGAAATCTCCTTTTAATTTATCTCGAAACACTTTTAGATTTTCTACGAGTTGTGCAGAATCATCAGGAAGCACTTCTTCAAGTACCTGTCTGAATCTTTTTGCAAATGTAGGCGATTGACCATTGGTTGAAATAGCAACTTTCAAATTGCCTCTAGTGACAATCGAACCAAGATAAAAATCACATAGTGCTGGTGTGTCAGCAACGTTTATCAATTTGCCTTTTTGTTTTGCAGCTGCATGTACTTCTTTATTTACATCTTCAAAATTTGTTGCAGCTACAATTAAATCGTGTCCTTCTATATCGGGGGTTTCGAATTTTCTTTTTATCCATTCGATATTGTATTTGCCAGAAGCCATTAATGCAGACATTTCTTCTCTTGCCATCGGTGCAACAACCGTAATGTTGGCATTCGGGCTGCTTTTTAAAATGAAATGCAATTTTTCAAATCCAACTTCTCCCGCACCAACGACAAGCATCTTCAATTTGTCTAATTTGAAGAAGACAGGATATAGTGGATTCTGTTCGCTTACTTGTTCCATTCCACATTAATTTTTTGCTTGACAAATGCTGGATGAGTTTTGACCACTTCTCCAATTACAATTATTCCTGGAGTCCCAATCTGCTCTTGTTTTACTTTTTCAAGAATGTCAGCTGCTTGTCCGACCACGCATTTTTCTTTGACTGTAGATCCAGACTGCACGACCATGATGGGTGTTTGTTCTTTATGATTGGCTTGTAATAAGTCTACAATTATGGGAAGCTTTCTAATGCCCATTAAAATCACAATTGTCGCTTTGCTTTGAAGAGCAAGCTCAATATCAGTTGACAATTGATGAGCTTTTGTAGAACCAGTTAATACCCAAAAACTTTCACTCATTCCTCGAGATGTGATTGGGACACCTTGCAATAAAGGCACTGAAATTGATGAACTGATTCCTGGAATCACCTCAACGGACAATCCAAATGATTCTGCATATTCTTTCTCTTCATAGCCTCTTCCAAATACAAAAGGATCTCCACCTTTCAATCTTACTGCATGTCCAAATTCAAATGCTGATTGGACAAGTAACAAATTAATCTCTTCTTGCTTTTTGCATTTGACCCCAGCACGTTTACCTACAAATAATTTGATCGCATTATCAGGAATTTCTTCTAGCAATTCTGCAGATACCAATGCATCGTACAATACAACATCAGCGGCTTGAAGTGCCTTTAGTCCTTTGACAGTGATTAAATCTTTGTCTCCAGGTCCTGCACCAACTAGTGTAATTTTAGCTTTCTTATTTTTCATTGCTTAGGCTTTGTAATAACTTTCAATGACTTCCTTATCTTCTTGACTGTTGCCGAGGGCATTTTCCCTATACTCAATGACATCTTTAAGAAAACTTTCAGCTTCCGCCATAAAATATTCGACAAATTCCTGTGTTGGTTTATTCTCTTTTAGTTCCAAAACTTTTTGTTTAAAATTTCCTTGGTATGCAAACTTCTGCGTATCTACAAAATGCTCCTGAAAATCATTTAAAATGCCATTCTGTGTGTTGCACTTTATGTCATCTGCAAGTAATAATGCTTTCGCTCCAATAACAAAAGATGAATAACTGTAGTATGCTGCTTCTGGTAAATAACCATTCGCAAACTCTTCTTTTGCACTTGCCAATCTTTCTGTAGCATCTTTGATGATTGTACCGACAACATCCAGGATAACTCCAGCACATTCGCCTACACCAATTGCTTGTTTGTAACTGTGATCCTGTTCCCAATCAAATAAGTCGGTGCCTTCTAAAACTTCAATATCAGCAAGTGGCTTGAGCAAGTCATAGAAATATTTTTTACCCTGTCGCTCATAGTAGTAATTATAATATTCTCCATCCGTACTATTTGAATTGTAATCATCTATGAGCAAGCGGATACCATCAAGAATTTTCTTTGTTGGCAGCTTAATTACTTTTTCAGCAATCCAGCCTTTACCTTCTGGATCAGTACCTCCTCCAAGAACGACTTGCATCGCTGGGACAACCAGATCTTTTTTCTTAATGGAACTTCCTGAAAAACCGATGTTTGCTACCATGTGTTGACCGCATGCATTCATACATCCACTGATCTTTATTTTGATGTGTTCTTCTTCAAGCATTTCAGGATATTCATCTGCTATCATATCTTCAATTACCCGAGCTAATCCTGTGCTGTTTGTCACACCCAGATTACAAGTATCTGTACCAGGACATGCTGTCACATCAGCAATTGAGTCAAAGCCAGGATCAGCAAATCCAATTGTTTCTAAGGCTTCAAATAATTCAGCTAAATGAGCTTCGTGAACAAATCTTAACAACAAGCCTTGATTGACAGTAATGCGGATATCATCAGCGACATACTTTTTAGCAATTTTTGCAAATGCTCTGGCAGTATCTGAAGAAATATCTCCTAAAAGGATTTTGAGGTTAACGCCATAAAATCCTTTTTGTTTTTGTTCGAAGGTGTTCGTCCTTTTCCACAACTCGAACTTGTCTGTATTTTTGGGAGTAACTACTTGAGGTTCAAAAAATGTAACTGCTTCTGCTTGATGATAATCAGATGTGTCAATTGGGTGAATTTGATTTTGCAGTGATTTCCATTCTTCATTGACCAACTCTAAGAAGCCATCTACACCCAACTTCTTGACCAAAAACTTCATTCTTGCTTTTTGTCTTTTGGTTCTTTCTCCGTATCTGTCGAAGACCCGCAAACTAGCTTCCATGAAGGGAATGATTTTATCTGCAGCTAAAAATTCGAAGGCAGTAGGGGCAGTGATTGCCTGAGCTCCAAGACCTCCACCGACAAGTACTTTAAATCCTTTTACACCGTCCTTGATTTTTGGGACAAACCCAAAGTCATGAAAATAACTGAATGCAGTATCCTTATCACTACTTGAAAAACTTGGCTTTATCTTTCTGCCCATTTCCTGGCAAATTGGATTTCGCAAAAAGTAAAATGCTGCTGCATGAGCATAAGGTGTGATATCAAACGGCTCATCAGGATCTACACCAGCTGTTGGTGATGCCGTGATGTTACGGACTGTATTACCACATGCTTCTCGTCCAGTCAACCCATTGCTTGTAAGCCCTTTCCAAACTTCAGCCGAATGTTCCAGTTTGACATAATGAAGCTGGATGTCTTGCCTGGTAGTAAGGTGCAGATTGCTGGATCCGTATTTATCTGCCAGGTCAGCAATTACCTCAAATTGGAAGGGTAAAATTTTTCCATAGGGAATTTTTATTCGAAACATTTGGACTCCCAACTGGCGTTGGCCATAGACGCCTCTTGTCAATCGATAAAGTTTGAATCGTTCTTCGTCTTCTTTTCCTAAGCGAAAATTCTGGATTCTTGTCTCTAGTTCTTGAATATCCTTCTGATCCGCTACTGCAATGTTTTGTAATTCTGGTGTTTGACTCATTGTTTAGATTGATGTAATGAAAAAAGCCTTCCTGAAAATGAATCCAGAAAGGCTTTATTAATTATTATAATTTAATACAGCTACCTCACTGGGATCCAGTTACCATACAGCAACAGCAGTTTGTACAACAGCAACATGTATGGTTAGTATTTGTATTCATAGTGATCGTTAAAACAAAAAAGCCTTTCTGAAGAATCTCCAGAAAGGCTAATATATTTTCAAATTATATACGGCTCTACTGAAGGTAATCCAGTTTTGGACAACAACAGCAACAAACCATATTTAATCTATTCAATTTCATTTCTTGTGCAATGTTATGTATTATTCAACTACAAAACAACTATCATTCTTATTTTATTTCTACATTGTAATAGAAAACGAACAATACAAGACATTATAACTTATGCAATTTTACAAAAGTGAAATAGGTCGGGTATAGTACACGAAAGAATTGGTTTGCTGTTAATAAAGATTTTCAAATGACTTTTTCGTCGGCACACAACAATTTTACACTACACAAAAAAACAATTCTACAATGCTTGTCAAAACATTTGCAGGTGCCATTCAAGGCATTGATGCTCAACAAATTACGGTTGAAGTAAACGCTGGAGGTACAGTGATTAAGGGGAATTTCTACCATTTGGTTGGACTTCCTGATAGCGCAATAAAAGAAGGATTCGAAAGAATTGAAGCTTCCATGAAGAATAGTGGTTACCGAATGCTACGATTAAAGTTGATCGTTAATCTTGCGCCCGCTGATATTCGAAAAGAAGGTTCAGCTTATGATTTACCAATTGCTCTTGGTGTATTGGCAGCAACAAAACAGATCAGCTCTTCACTTTTGGAAAAGTACATGTTTATGGGAGAGCTTGCACTGGATGGTTCTCTTAGACCAGTGAGAGGTGCACTTTCACTAGCGGTGGAAGCGCGAGACAAAAAACTTGAAGGTATCATACTACCACTACAAAATGCCAAAGAAGCTGCGATTGTCGATGATTTCCCAGTCTATGGAATTTCAAATTTGAAAGAGGCAATAGATTTTCTAAATGGAGAGACGATGCTTGATGCTCAGACTGTTGATACGAAAGCAATCTTCAATCACCAAAGCCATCAATACGGACTTGATTTTGCTGATGTGAAAGGCCAAGAGAACATCAAACGTGCCTTACAAATAGCAGCAGCAGGTGGGCACAATGCCATTTTAATCGGACCTCCAGGAGCGGGTAAAACGATGTTGGCTAAACGAATTCCAAGTATACTACCACCGATGTCTTTGAATGAGGCCTTGGAAACAACTAAAATACATTCGGTTTCTGGATTGTTAAACAAAGAAAAGTCATTGGTCACTATGCGTCCGTTTCGCTCTCCTCATCATACAATCAGTAATGTTGCACTAGTTGGTGGTGGCTCAAATCCCAACCCAGGAGAAATTTCTCTTGCCAACAATGGGGTATTGTTTTTGGACGAACTACCCGAATTTCAACGGAGTGTCTTAGAGGTGTTGAGACAACCTATGGAAGAAAGGAAAGTGACGATTTCAAGAGCAAAAATCACAGTAGATTATCCTGCAAGCTTCATGCTGATTGCTTCTATGAATCCTTGTCCATGTGGCTACTACAATCACCCTGACAAAGAATGTGTCTGCGGTCCTGGAATTGTAAAACGATACCTAAATAAGATATCTGGTCCGCTACTTGACAGAATCGATTTGCATGTTGAAGTCACTCCAGTATCATATGATGAATTATCAAAAGTAGAGCGCGAAAGCGAGACAAGTGCAATGATCAGGGAGCGCGTCATTACAGCCAGAGAAATTCAAACCGAACGGTTTCAACAAGTAGCTGATGTATTTAGCAACTCTCAAATGCCAAGCCGCATGGTTCGTGAAGTTTGTCAGTTGGATCCAGCATGTACTACCTTGCTTAAAACAGCAATGGAAAGGCTCCAACTTTCTGCAAGAGCCTATGATCGAATACTTAAGGTTGCAAGGACAAATGCAGATCTTTCAGCAAGTACTGATATAGGAGCAGAGCACTTAGCTGAAGCTATTCAATATAGAAGCTTGGACAAAGAAAGTTGGGTATCCTAGTGCATTGACTTGTTTCTACAGGAGATAAAAGGTTTACAGAGTATCCAAAATAAATATCCAATTGTCGTTTAGTCTATGTTTTAGTATTTTCTAAAAACCATTGTTTTGAATTCACGTTTAAATGCCAAACAAGAAAATTTATTATGAGAAGTAGTATAATTAGTTTGGCCTTTTTGAGTATAGCGTTACTGATGAGCTGTTCAGATTCAGAAGAGGTGATGTTTGCCAATTTAGTTCCTGAAGCAAGAGAATGTTCATCCACAAATGATATAGCAGGCCGAACAATGGCACTTCGAGTGAGTGATCTTTACGGCATCTCAGGAAATGTAACAATCGTTTCTGATTGCGAAATTCAAGTTTCAGATTTTTTCTACAATGGCTTAGGCCCTAATGTAAGCTTCTATGGAGCTGTCGATGGAGATTTTCGTAGAGGTGTCAATATGAGTGAAATTCTTAATGGTCGCAGATGGGAAGGTGAGACTTTAAATTTGTTTGTACCTGAAGGTGTTACTATAGGCGATATCAATAGTTTTAGTGTTTGGTGTTTTGAGTTTGATGTAGATTTCAGTTCTACATTTTTTGATCTGTAAGCAGAAAATAAATTATACAGCAAAATCTATAACCACTTAAACAAAGTCTGTAGTCCGAGAACTGTCAACCGATATCGCAATCAAAATTCCAGACCTTTACTTGATCGCATTGACATGCATGTCGAAGACACTCCAGAATCTTATTAAGAATTAAGACTGAACAACCTTGCTTAAAACAGCAATGGAAAGGCTCCAACTTTCTGTAAAAGCTTACGATCGAATAGGTAAAGTTGCAAGGACAAATGCTGATCTTCAGCAAGTACTGATATAGGAACAGAGCACTTGGCTGAAGCCATTCAATAGAGAAGTTTGGATAAAAAAAGTTGGGTTTCTTAAAATATTGACATAGTATATTTATGACATTGAGGCTATTTATTGAATAATTTATATGTCGGCATACATTCAAATGGGCTTTCTAATTCGTTAGTAATACAAGTTTGGCTAATATCTGATGTTAATAGTTTAAAATGGATTTTGTAATTTGATGTCATGAGAAAACTACTTCTTCTCTTTGGTTTCTTTTCATTTGTCTTTGCAGACAATGTAATGGGACAATCTATCGCAACTGAGTTTGGGAAAAATCGAGTTCAGTATCATGATGCTTATCACAAATGGTGGATGTATGAAACCGAGAACTTCATTACATATTGGTATGGTAAAGGAAAAAACATTGGACAATTTGTTGTCCAAATGGCGGAATATGATCACAGAGATATTCAAGATATCATGGAACATAGGATCAATGATAAAATCGAAATCATTGTTTATCTGGATCAGTCAGATTTAAAGCAGAGTAATATTGGAACGAGTGAAACATTTGAAAGCTCTCATGGCGAAACCACGATTATTGGAAATAAAATGTTTGTTTATTTCGATGGCGATCACAGCAATTTGCGGAAGCAGATCAGAAAAGGAATAGCTAATGCCTATCTGAATGCAATGTTCACAAAAGGCAGCTTACAAGAAATTGTACAAAATAGCTTAAGCCTCGATTTACCAGAATGGTTTGCTCAGGGTATCGTCAATTACATTGCAAGTGATTGGAATTATTTGGTAGAAGACGAATTGCGAGATTTATGGTCATCAGAGAAGCCAAATTTTAAAGATTTTGACAAGATCTCAAGAATGAGACCCAGAGTAGCTGGTCATTCTTTTTGGTATTTTATTTCACAACAATACGGGACTTCTACCATTTCAAACATTCTGTATTTGACTAGATTGAATCGTAATCTTGACAACAGCTTTATGTTTGTTTTAGGTCAGTCTTATGATTCCATTATTGAAGAATGGCAATCCTTTTATACAGATTTATATGAGAGAGAAGCTGATTATTTTGAAGGAGAAAGTGAATCTATATCAGAGCTTGAATTATCAAACAAAGCGCACATACCTGTCAGCACCATGCGCCTAAGCCCCGATGCGACCGAAATGGTTTATGCTTACAATGATATCGGAAAGGTGAAGGTTAACCTATATAATTTTGAAACAGGTGAGGATGTAACTATTTTCAAAGAAGGATATCGAAACAATGTACAAGAACCAGATTATAATTATCCACTTATTGCCTGGCACCCAAATGGAGACGAGATAACAATTGTCTATGAATTCAGAGACAAAATTCATTTGATGAAAAAGAACCTCTCGACTGGAGAGGAAGCAGAGCAAATTTTGCCAGAAGATATTCAGCGAGTATATAGTATATCCTATAAAACAGATTTGGATTATATCATCAGTGCAACAACCGACGGGTATTCCAATATCTATATTTATTATTCTAAAGGACGGCAACATGAAAAATTGACAGATGATTATTTTGATGATCTAGATGCACATTATATGTCGATGGGAGGAACAAATGGAATTCTCTTTTCATCGAATCGAATCGAAGGGGTACTCGACCCAACCAGAATGGATACCATATTGCCTATCCATGCTTTCAATACTTATTTCATGCCATTCGATGAAGAGCCTGGTGAACTGATTCAGCTCTCTGATTCGAAAGAAGAAAGTCAACGAAATCCTTTTTTGATGGATTCAGGGCAAGTTGTCTATTTGGCCAATTCGACTGGGATGAGGAATAGATATGTCTATGATGGTAATGAAAATGTCCATTATGTTAATTCGGATAAATCGCGAAACATCATTAAGCATCATGCTGTAGCAGGTAGCAATAAATATGTCTACACTCTTTATGAAGACGGTACTTACAAAGTCTTTTTGGAAAATCCTGATCTGCGTAAAAGGGTAAATGCCTCTAGATTATCAACAGCTATTATTTTGCCTGAAGCCACTCAGCAAACTGTTGGTGTATTGCAGTTGAATGAAAATGAAGAGATGCGATCAGACTATATGTTTCAGACAGAATTTGAGGATCCCAAAAATATGAAGCCTTTGGATCAAGGAGTTTCTGAGACGAACATCTTTTCACAAAATCTACCAGCTTCTCCAAGTAGAGTATTTGATAACGATCAAAATAATGTTATAAAATTTGTCTCCGCACGTGCAGTAGCCGCACGATCAAAGTTTAAGTTGGAAGACTTTACGACGAGCCTTGATAATGAAGTCTTATTTGAAGGGCTTGACAGTTATACGCAAGATCAAACTGACTTTAACAATACACCTGTTGGACTATTGTTGAAAGGTGTTGTGACAGATTTATTTGAAGATTATACAATCACTGGTGGGTTGAGATTACCTACATCGTTAAATGGTTTAGAATCATTCTTGGTTGTTGACGATAATCGAGCGTTAATAGATAAACGCTATGCCATTTATCGAAGAGGGATGACGACCAATGAACCAAATGTTGGTTTTATTCCGCAACGAACAAAATCAACGTCCCTATTAGGTTTGTATCGATTGAAGTATCCTTTGGATGTCTATACAAGTATTCGTGGTACTGCGCAAGTACGATTTGATCGACGGTTTTTCCTTCATTCAGATGAGTTTTCAGCTAGTCAACCAAATGATAATGAAAAGCGAATAAGCATTAAAGGAGAATATGTATTTGACAATACGATTCCAAAAGACGAAAATGTATTGTGGGGTACGAGATACAAAGCATATATCGAGCTTATCAATCGATTTGAAGTAAACACTCAAGATGGGTTTACATTCGACCCAAGTAGAGGATTTACAGCTGTTATCGGTTTTGATGCCAGACACTATATTCCTTTGCTCAATCATTCGATTATTGCTTTGCGTGGCGCTGGTGCAACATCAGTCGGGTCAGATCGAATTTTATATTATGTTGGCGGGGTAGAAGATTGGGTATTTTCTTCATTCAATCAAGACATTGGCGTACCACCAGACAGAACATTCGCATATCAAGTAATAGCTCCTCATCTAAGAGGTTTCCAAACCAATATACGAAATGGCAGTACCTTTTTACTTGCCAATACAGAACTAAGAATTCCTGTATTTAAATATTTATCTCCTAGAAGAATTCGCTCTTCATTTTTTAGAAGCTTTATGTTAGTAGGTTTTTTGGATGGCGGTACAGCATGGCATGGACTTTCTCCAAATAGTGCTGACAATCCAATTAATACAGCTACTGTTGACCAGCCTCCAGTGCTATCAATAAATGTTAGATACTTTAGAGATCCATTAGTTCTTGGCTATGGTGCAGGAGTAAGAGCTACCTTACTTGGCTATCATATTAGAGTTGATTATGCCTGGGGTTTTGAATCCAGAGAAGTGCAAGATCCACGATTGTATTTTGCAATTGGACTTGATTTCTAAGCCATTATAGACTAAGCTATATTGATCATTCTTGAAGAGAATTTATTTGGTTGGAGTGTCTCGAAGAACTTATCCGCTTGAACTTCTGGTAAAAATGTTGTGAAACC